>JAQULV010000106.1 GCA_028718405.1 Smithellaceae bacterium | reverse complement strand
GCTCTTCCGATCTTTACGGCCCTGGGCGGATACGGGATGAGCGTCGTGACGGCTCTGACGGCGCAGAACACGCGTGAGGTGCTGGGTGTCTGCGAGATTCCGGCTGAGTTTGTCGGACTCCAATTCGACGCAGTAGCCTCCGCTATCGGCATTGATGCCGCCAAGACGGGGATGCTTGTCAACGTTCCCATCATAGAGATGGTCAGCCGCAAGATCAGACAATACAGGATTGAGAAGGTCATCGTTGATCCGGTCCTTGCCGCGACGACGGGGACAGCCCTCCTGGCCGATGAGGCTAGGGACGTCTTGTTGAAAGAGCTCTTCCCGCTGGCTTGGGTCGTAACGCCGAATATCCCGGAGGCGGAATCCTTGACCGGTCTGCACATCGAGAGCGTAAAGGACATGGAAGAGGCGGCGCGGGCCATCGGAAAGTTTGGTCCGCGTTACGTTGTCGTGAAGGGTGGGCATCTCGCGGACGCATCAGATGAGGCAGTTGATGTCCTTTTCGACGGCGTTGGTTGTCGGCGGTTCTCCGGCCCAAGGCTCATGGCCAAACAGGTCCATGGTACGGGCTGTGTTTTTTCGGCGGCCGTAGCGACCTTCCTTGCTGCCGGCGGTGACGTCATCTCCGCCGTGGCTCGGGCGAAAGAGTATCTGACAGCGGCAATCAGAAACGCACAACCGTCGGGAGCAGGCTTTATTCCCGGACAGTCTTTCTTTCCTTCCCCGCGCGAGAAGACCGGATAATCAATAACGGAGAAAAGGAGAACGCTCCTTTTTTCTCACGATGATATTCGATAACGAGGCCTTCCCTTCCTGGTTCTTAGGGAGAAGATGTTGGATCAGAAGAATAACCTGCAACTGGCCGCTGCCATGGGTATCGTGCGTAGACTGAAGGATGCCGGTCATGAAGCCTACCTCGT
Source organism: Smithellaceae bacterium (assembly GCA_028718405.1). GTDB lineage: Bacteria > Desulfobacterota > Syntrophia > Syntrophales > JAQULV01 > JAQULV01. The sequence goes on along the minus strand of JAQULV010000106.1, from coordinate 4,958 downwards.
AGGCGGATGCGTCCGCGATCTTCTGCTCGGCAAGGCAAGCGAAGATTTCGACATTTCCACCTCCGCTCGCGCCGGTCAGGTTCAGGCGCTGTTTGGTAAGACTGTTCCGTTAGGGGTGAAATTCGGTGTCATCGCGGTTATCGAAGAGGGCCACAGTTACGAGGTTGCCACCTTCCGAACAGAAGAAGGGTACCGCGACGGTCGCAGACCCGAGAGCGTTTCCTATGCCACGGCCGAGCAGGACGTCAGACGCCGCGACTTTACGATCAACGGGCTCATGATGGACCCGGAAACAGGCGAGATCCTGGACTACGTGGGGGGACGCGACGACCTGGGAAGACGCCTAATCCGTACGATCGGCGATCCCGAGGTCCGTTTCTCGGAAGATCATTTGCGCCTAATCAGAGCGGTGCGCTTTGCCGCTAACCTGGACTTTGAAATTGAAGACGGAACATTCCAGGTGGTGCGAAGGATGTCAGCGTTGATTAGCACCTGTTCGGCCGAGAGGATCCGCGAAGAGTTGATTAAGACGTTGTGCCGTGGCTCTGCGCGCCGTGGTCTGGAGCTCCTGAATGTGACCGGTCTCTTAGAAGAGATCATCCCGGAATTAAAAGCGCTGCAGGGTGTAGAACAGCCGCCGCTGTTTCACCCTGAAGGCGACGTCTGGGAACACACGCTACGGATGCTGGCGCTACTCCCCTTGGATGAAAAGGGGCAGGCCGATCCGCGCCTTGCCTGGTCCGTCCTTCTGCATGACGTCGGGAAGGCGACGACGCGTTTTGAAGATGAAAGGGGCATCCATTTCTACGGCCACACGAAGGAGAGCCAGAGAATGGCTGAGGATATCCTGGAGAGATTCAGGTTCTCCCGCACCGATCAAGAGACGATCATTAATCTCATTGCGTCCCACATGCTTTTTATGAACGTGACGCAGATGCGACCGGGCCGGCTCAAGAGGTTTCTTCGTATTCCCGAATTCCCCCTGCATCTGGAGCTCCATCGTCTGGATTGCCTAGGCAGTCACGGGATGCTCGACAACTACAAGTTCTGCAAAAAGAAGTTGGAGGAATTTGCGACGGCAGATCTCCACCCGCCGCGGCTCATCACCGGCCGCGATCTGATCGGGATGGGGATACCGCCCGGTCCCGTCTACGGCGAGATTCTCCGAGCGGTCGAGGAAGCCCAGTTGAATGGTGAGCTGACGGATACCGGCGACGCCATCGTCTGGGTCAGGAAGAACTGGTTGAAGGATCAAATGCCGTCTTGAGCGGCGGCGAGACGCTTGACGATTCCGTCAAGTGACTTCAGGGCCTCGTCCATGGTGCCGGCATTGAGTATATACTCATCGGCGAGCGCCAAAGGGATTGCGGTACCGTAAGAGATCTCCCGGGCGTCCCGCTGGTGGAAGGCGGATGCAGAATAATCGGTGCGTCCCCTCTGCACTATCCGCTGCTTTCTCAGCTCCACAGGGGCGAGGAACGCAACCACGGTGCAAGGAGAATGGCGGCGGATCAGTTCGATCTCGGGCCAGGAGCGCATCCCTTCAATGAACACCAGCGGCGCCTTTGCCTTCAGGGCCGTGGCCACAGCGATCCTCGTCACGCCCATGCCGTCATCGCCCCTGAGCTCCGTCGAGACGATGGCCGTGTTTTCGGCGTTGGGTTCTACTCCTCTTCTGTTCACCTCGGCCCGTACGAGATCCCCCGTGGAGAAGTAAGGGATCGCTCTTTCCTGAGCGTAGTCGCGGGCGATGTTCTTTCCCGACGCGGGCATTCCCACCACAACCAGTATCTTCATAAAACTGTTTCCCTTCCTTTATATATTTGACAGAAGATCCGCAGCGGCGGTCATCTCCTGTCTCTGTATGGTATTGTGTCTGTCCGCCTTACCCGGTCTTGGTGCTTCTCCGATATACCATACCCTGCATAAGAGCGACGATCTCCCCCTCATCGTCAGCCACTTCGATTGTGTAGGAGGCGAGCTTGCTGTTGCACGATACCTCGTGGGCCTTGGCGATCAGGGCTTTACCCGTAGTCGCCTTGAGATAGGAGATGTTGACGTTAATTGCGACCGCCACCTGTCCTCTTGAATTGGACGCCGCGGCGAAGGCCAAATCGGCCAAGGTAAAGATAGCGCCGCCGTGGGGGATACCGACGCCGTTCAGGTGGTGGTCCTTGAGCTCCAGCCGGGCCGTAGCGTGACCGTCTGCCACTTCGAGAAGCTCGATGCCCACGTAGTTGGCGAAGGTGTCCCTTGTAAAGAAGCGCTTCAACTCGTCAGTTGTCGGTTTCCCTGTCATTAGTTCTCCCTGCGGTCTTTATGGCGGTTTTGTTAATATCAAGCGGGACAATTTGTCAAGGAGGGAAATGATCGCCGCCGATCAACCGGGTCGATGCAAGAGCCCCAGCTTCCGCCTCAACACCCAGACAGGTCTCAACAGGTAATGAAGAAAATAGAAGTGTTTCGACAACTCGATTTCGGCGACATCCATTTCCCGAGGCAGAAGATGGGCGATGAGAAATCGCCATTTTCCTTTTACCGTCGCGATTCCCGCCCATCGGAGTCTTTCCGCCAGCCAGTAATGGCGCAGGCTGAGGTTCCGTCCCCGTATGTGCCGCTGGATAATCAACTGTAGTGCCAGTCTTGGGTAGGTCATTGGCTGCGTATCCGAGGTATTCCGCAAGTACGGCTTCCATCGATTATCCGGGCCGAACAGAAGGCGGGCCAGCAGCAGGCTGTTTTCGAGGCGCTTCCTTTGCCCGTGCTGCTTTGCCAGGGCTGTCAAGGCAGCGATTTCTTCCGCGGTCATGCCGTTGGTCAGGACGGCAATGTCGTATAGCCAAATAAGGGTCTGCCAGCCGTGTTGTTCCCCGTGCATGCTCAGATAGATGCAATGCAGGGGCAGTGGCAGAGTTGAAACGGTTGTATTGGAGATAACGACGGTGACGCGCTGACGCCAGAGATCGTCAAAGGCAAACAAGTGTGCATCGGCGAAATGGAGGAGATCGAAGTGAAGTTCGACGTGCGTTCCCGTCTTCTGCTGAATCATATGCGTATGAGACCAGGTGGGTTTGCGGACTTTATTTCTCTTGAAGGGCAACTCTCCCGTCAGGTAGTTGTACCCCTCTTGCAGTAACAGAGTCTCCGCTCGCGCGTGGTCTTCGGGTGCTACCAGCAGATCGAGGTCGCTGCAGGGCCGCATGTGAATGCCCCCATAAGCCTGCATCGCCAATGCCGGTCCCTTGAAGGAAATGACGGGGATGGAGTTTGCGGCAAAAAGTTTGGACAGCTTTGTCAGCTCCGTCGTTATCATCAGCATATGCGCCGCACTTCCCATCCAGGAGCGCTTGATGGCCTCCAGAATCGGCTTCATTTCTTCGTGCGGCGGCAAACTGCGGAGTGCTTGGTAGATGATGGCGGTCACGCGGTTCTCCCGAACGAGCTTGATGAACCCGCGCCAGTCACGGGAATGCCGGGATATGATGTCCGAGATTATCTCCGAGGAAGGGCATCCCGGCTTGAGCATCGACCCGGCACAGGTAAATATCAGCATGAATTCCAGGGCGGTCTGTTCGTCCAGTTTCGATCTTTTGAGTTCCTCATTTACCCAGTTCATAAAGACTCCGTTTATGACAACCGGTACAATCGAGCCGGATAACGCGTGCTCCGAGGATCATTGGTTATTCCCTGTAATGTTCGGCCTGCGTGCGATAGAGCCGGGCATAGTTGCCGGCCAGTTCGATCAACTCCCGGTGGCTGCCCCGCTCAATGATCCTTCCACCTTCCAGGACGTAAATGCGGTCGGCCATCTGGACCGTCGAGAAACGATGACTGATCAGGATCGCGCTCCGGTCTGCGATCAGTTCACGGAATTGCCGGAACAGCTCCGCTTCGGACAGGGGATCGAGGGAACTCGTCGGCTCGTCCAGTACGACGATCCTCGCATCTCGGAAGAAGGTTCTGGCCAGAGCCATCTTTTGCCACTCGCCCACGCTGATTTCGTGGCCGTTTTGAAACTGGACACCCAGGACCGTTTCGTAGCCCTGGGGTAGTCGGCTGATAACCTTGTCGACGCCGGCTTTGCCGGCGGCCGCGGCGATTTCGGTTTCTCCCTGAGATGCCTGCACGTTTCCCAACCAGATATTTTCTTTCGCGCTCAGGAAATAATGAACGTAATCCTGAAAGGTGACACTGATTTCCCGGCGCCAGCGTTCGGGTTGAATCTGTCTCAGGTCGACGCCGTCCGCCGTTATCGAACCTTGGGTCGGATCGTACAGCCTGCACAGGAGTTTGATAAGCGTCGTCTTACCGGAGCCGTTCTCACCGACCAGCGCTATTACCTGGCCAGGTTTCAGCTCGAGATCGATGTCCGACAAGGCGTTAGCACCGGAGTTGGGATAACCAAAGCTGACCCCATGGAAGCTGATACCGGCGCGGAATTCGGCTGGCGGTTCCTTGGGCGGCTCGGAAGTCACAATCTTTGGCTGGAGTTCGAGAAATTGATAGAAGTTGCCGAGAAAAAGGTTGTCCTCATAAAGCCCGGCCAGACTGCGGAGGATCGACTGCAGGAAACCCAGGCCGCTCTGAAAACCTTGGTAGTACATGACCATATCGCCCAGCGTGATGGTCCGATAAATGGCCTGCTGGACGATGAAAGCAAAGACGCCGAAAATGGTTAAGGTGGCGAGAGACTGCGACAAAAGGTCGGCAAGAGATCTGCGGCGGGAAAGGTCCAGTCGACCTTTGCGCAGAAGGCCCCTCAGGCTGCGGAAACGATCACGGAAGAGTGGACCGCTGGCAAGAAGGCGTACTTCCTTAGCGTAGTCAGGATTTGTCAACATTGTGTGGTAGTAGTGCGCCGGCCGTTCCATTTCCGTCCGCCTTTGGTCAAAGCCGTAAAGCTGACGCGAATAGATGAACCTGATGGCCGCCGGCGGCATGGCGACGGAAAAGAGGAT
>JAQULV010000105.1 GCA_028718405.1 Smithellaceae bacterium | reverse complement strand
GGGTGGCGAGAAGCCCTGGCCCTACTGGACTTACAAATGCGAGAGCTGCATGCGCTGCATGGCCTATTGTCCCGAGAAGGCCATTGAGGCGGGACACTCCTGGGCGGCCATCCTTTACTTCGTTTCCTCCACCAGCGTCTCGGTATATCTACTGAACCTGCTCGTTCCCTATACGGGGGAGGCCATCAGGAGCCGCTGGGCGGCTCTGCCCCTGGAATACGCCTATCTACTTCTCTCTATGGTTGCCGCCTACTGGGTCTTCTCCCAACTCATCCGCGTACCGCTGATCAACAACCTATTTACGTACACGACATTCACTCATGTCTTTTCACGCTACCACGAGCCGGCGACGAAAACGAAGGATCTCCTGGGGCGCGGAAAGAAGGATTCTTCCGAGGTCTAATGAAAATGACTCCTGATTTTTCCTGTCCTAAAGGCCCCTACTTCCCAACCAGCCGATGATCCGGTCGGCGACCTTCTGCCAGCCAGGCTCTAGCATCATGTCGTGCGCCATGGGGAAGACCTCCGCTTCGGTGTGGTAGGCCTTGGCCGTGTGATTGAGGTCGCTTCTGGAGAAGACCCTGTCTTTCTCCGCCCCCAGCACCAGAATCGGCGTCTGGACGCGCTTGGGCTTCGGCAAGCTCAAAAACATGATGTCCCAGTACATGCGATAGGACTCATCCTGCATTCTTTTGTAGTACCCCATCACTTTCTCCTGCGGTATATCTTCGGAGAAGAAGGCTTCCCGTGTAAGCTCCGGTGTCTCCACGACGGGATAGAGACTGAGCGTCAGGTTGGCCTTGAGAAATACCCAGGGGTGACGAAGCAGGATCCGCAACGTAAGGGGAACGACACCCCAGGGCGGCACCGGCGCCAACAGCACGCAGGCGGGGACGTTGTGTTTCTCCAGGTAGCGCTGCGTGACGGCCCCACCCAGCGAATGAGCGACGATGACGGGAGGTTTTTTCATACTGGAAGCAACCTGGCCGAGATCGTCGACATATCTCATCAGCGAAGTCCAGCGCAGCTTCTCCTTCCCCTCGCTCTTTCCGTGGCCGCGCATACTGAAGGCGTGACAGGAAAAACCTTTTTCGGCGAAGTAAGGCATGAAGTTCTCCTCCCAGCACCAGGCGCCGTGCCACGCGCCATGTACGAAAACGATCGGTGTTTCGTGGGACGGGGATGTCGGCTCTTTTGTTATCAGCTCCAGCTTCATAGGCTCCTCCTTTTGTGCGTTTGGTAGATCAGCGGATTGGTGCCGATAGTACGAAAAGGACGCTGCTTATTCGACCGTCTCCTTGATAAGGACGCTGGAGAGGGTTTTCCCTGATTCGACCTCGATGAGTCTGCGGGTCGTGGTGTCGAGGAATCTGGTGCCGGGGCGGTGTGTGGGAAGACGAGACATGTCCAACACCAGGATATGGGTGGCCCCCAAGGCCCCGCCCAGTTTGCTGCGGAAATCCGCCGAGACGAGGCCAGATTCCTGATAGCGCATTTCATTTTGGAGATGGGATATGGCTTGGCGGTCAATGAGGGAGAAATTGTCGTTATCGCCCAAAGTCCTCATCATGCCGTTTTCCGCGGCGGCTACGATCTGCGACTCGACGGCCTTTTTCCACTGGGCGATGTTTTCCTTGTCGAGGTCTGTCTTTCCCGCTTTAGCGGGCAACACGCGAGTGATCTCTCCGGAGACGATGGCCAGCCGGACGGCCGGCTTCCCTTCGCCCAGGAGTATACTTCTTAGGACGTACTGGTCGCGGAGCATGGGCCTCTTGCCCACGACCATCTCTTTGGCGACGACCTCACCGCCCCTGCGGACTGTGACTTGGACCGTATCACCGGGCCTTTTGCTCAGGAAGATATAGGCAACGACGTCACGTTGCGATGCGAATGATCTGCCATCAATCGTCACCAGAACATCGCCGCGCCTCAGTCCGGCCTTGGCGGCAGCGAAGCCCTCGTAAACGTCGACGAGCACACATTCCTTATTCTCATTCACCTTCAGGCCCATTCCGGCGATAGGCGTCTCTATGAAGCTAGCGGGATTCTCTTTGACGACGGTTTCAAATTTTTCCTGAGAAGATTGAGCTGAGACGCCGGGAGGAAGGCAAAGCGAAATGAGGAGCAGCGTCAAGACAGACGATAGGATTCGGAAGCGCACGGCCTTTTCTCCTCAGCGGATTTGTAGGGCAGATAATAGGTGAAAGTGTCCGTTCCGTCAATCATTCTTCGCAGCAATCCGATGCCGTGACGACAAGAACAACGTAAGACGACGTCCTGGAGAATATTGCTTTCTGCGATCTTTATGGGATTTCTTGATTATATTCCTTGCTATTTGTCGTTTCTTCATCTATAGAGGTCTTCCAGATAGCAGTCATTTGCCTTCCCACCTTTCTTCCCATCGAGAGACAGCGGCAGGAAAATCCCGCTAATCAGAAAGAGTCCAAATTTAACGCCGTTTTTGTGACCATTGTCTTTGGCGCTCCGCTCCGAGACAGGTCTATACCAGCTGCAACGGATCGAGATGGATTCAAAATCAAACCGTTTGCTGGTAAACAAAAAAGGAAAGAAATATATGAGTTTTGAGTGTTTTAAGTTGGATAACCGTGTCGCGCGTGGATTGCAGGCGGCCGGTTACCAGGAGGCGACGCCTATCCAGGCCGCCTGTATCCCTGCAATCCTTAAAGGGCTCGATTTGATCGGTACCGCCCAGACGGGAACCGGTAAGACCGCCGCCTTCGTCCTCCCCATCCTTCATAAGCTGCTCACCGATTCCAAAACTGGCAAAGGCCGGACTCGGGCGCTTGTCGTTACGCCGACACGCGAATTAGCGGAACAGATCTACGGTGTGGTCAGGGAATTAGGGAAATTTACCTCCCTGAAGGCAGCCACGGTGTATGGCGGCGTCGGCATGCTGCCCCAGGAGAAAGCCCTGAAGCAAGGGGTTGAGATAATCATCGGTTGCCCGGGGCGTCTGTTGGATCATATGAACCGGGGCAACGCAAAGTTCGACCAGGTTGAAGTCCTGGTGCTGGACGAGGCGGATCTGATGCTCGACATGGGGTTCCTGCCTTCCATTCAGAAGATATTGAAAGACGTTTCCCAAAAGAGGCAGACGTTGCTCTTTTCGGCAACCTTCGATTCGAGCCTGGAACGACTGGCGGCGAGCGCCTCGCGCAGCCCGAAGCGGTTTTCGATGGGTAACGATGCGCCGGCGGCTACGGTATCGCACGCCCTTTACCCGGTTCCGCAGCACCTGAAGCCGGGTCTGCTCCAGAAACTGCTGGAGGGGATGGATTCCAAGTCCGTCCTGGTTTTCACGCGGACCAAGCACCGCGCGGACCGTATTGCAGACAAGATAAAGCGGGCCGGTTTTTCGGCAGCCGCCCTGCACTCCAACAAATCACAGGGCCAGCGCAAGCAGGCCATGGATCATTTCCGGGCCGGGAAGATTAACGTCCTGGTGGCGACCGACATCGCCGCTCGCGGCTTGGATATCGCCGGTATCTCTCACGTGATCAATTTCGATATCCCCGATACGGCGACGACCTATATCCATCGTATTGGTCGGACGGGCCGTGCCGAGCATACGGGCGACGCCTTCACGCTCGTTACCAGCGAGGATAGAGACACGATCAGGGATATCGAGCGGCTATTAGGGACCCAAGTGGAAAGGCGGATGCTGGATGGTTTTGATTATAAGGACCTTTCCGTCAAGGACAGTATGCCATCTCTATGTCGGGGCGGGAGCCGGGGCAGGAGCCTGGCCGATATGCCTCGTCATCTGCCGATAGAACAGAAGCCGCATTCCCGCCGCCGCGCCGCATAGGACGGCCCATCATTTAAGACGAGTCTGCCGGTGAGATTCCGGGATGCCAAATAAAGAGGGGGTGAAGGTCTTCACCCCCTCTTGCCTTTTGTCACGATATTCTTTTTCCGTGCTCCCTCTATTATTTGTGGGGTTTGATGGCGCTTCTTGCGAGATCGCAATCGTGGATGTCAATCCTCTGTCCCCGGAAAATAACCCTGTTGCCTTTTTACTGTCTGTGGTAAGTATCCCTAAATAATTATTAAGAAAGTGCAATAAAACCATGTCGTTATGGCTACGGAAAAGTAGGATCCTCATTACCTGTGCCAAGGGTATCACCCCCTACTTGAGGGAAGAAATTTCTGCCCTGGGCTACCCGGTCCTCGCCGAGACGACCGCCGCGATTGAAACGGAAGGCACACTGGCCGAGACGTTACCGCTCAACCTGCACCTACGGACGGCCCACCGGGTGCTTTATCTTCTGAAGGTTTTTCCCGCCATGAATCCCGGGGAGCTTTACGGCGCCGTCAACGATGTCCCTTGGGAAGAACTCATCGACGCCAGCGGTTACGTCTGTGTTACTTCCTCGGTGGACAACCCGACTATCAAGGATTCGCGTTTCGCCAACCTGAAATGCAAGGACGCCATCGTCGACCGTATTGCTAAGACTATGGGCCGTCGCCCCGATTCCGGGCCCTCCCGCGAGAAGGCCGTTGCCCATCTCTACTGGCAGGGCGACGAGGCACGTCTCTATCTGGATACGTCGGGGGAACCCCTTGCAAGACGGGGTTATCGGTTGATTCCGCTGGTAGCGCCCATGCAGGAAACCCTTGCGGCGGCGGTGATCCAGGCAGCCGGCTGGGGTGGCCGGGGGAACTTCATCAACCCGATGTGCGGCAGCGGGACGCTGGCCATCGAAGCGGCCTTGCTGTCCCTCAACCGTGCACCGGGGCTCCTGCGGCGGAACTTCGGTTTCATGCACATCAAGGGATATGACGACAAGCTTCAACAGCGACTGTGGGCAGAAGCGCGAGCGGCCGCCTCCCGGCGCGTGCGCTGCCGAATCATCGCTACCGATATCAGCAGGGAAGCCATTCCGGCGACGAAAGAAAACGCGCGGAAGGCGGGCGTGGAGCACGTCATCGAATTCAGAAGATGCGATTATACCCAGACCGATATTCCGCCTGGCGGCGGGCTTGTCGTTCTCAATCCCCCTTACGGAGAAAGGTTGGGGAGGGACAAAGCCCTGGAGATGCTCTACGCCGGCATCGGCGACTTCTTCAAGAAGAAATGCAGCGGCTACCGAGGGTACGTCTTTACGGGAAACCTTGCCCTTGCCAAGAGAATCGGCCTGCGGACGGGTCGGCGACTCATCTTCTATAACGGCGAGATCGAGTGTCGCCTGCTCGAATATGACCTCTATGCCGGTAGCGTCAGGCCGGAAAAGATCGACACCGCCGAGTGTGCAGACGTCCGATCAGAGGAGAGTTAGACATGGCCAACGAAGTGGTCATGCACGACGCCCAGACAGGACAATGGCTCTATTTCCGGGAACCCCGGCGGATCATCTCCACCGACCGCATCGGAGAGGTGCCGGCGCTACTTGAATCCGTCGAGAAGGCGGTGGAAGAGGAGGGCCTTTACGCCGCTGGCTGGATCTCCTACGAGGCTTCACCCGCCTTTGACCGGGCCTTGGCAGTTCGCCAGACAACTGATGATTTTCCGCTTACTTGGTTCGGCCTCTATCCGTGCGTGGAAGTCGGGACAGTTCCGAAGATCGCCACGCCTTCGGCCGGTCTTCTCAATTGGGTTCCTTCGATTGATCGTGAAACCTACGATCAGTCCCTATCCCGGATCAGAGATTATATCGCCCAGGGCGATACGTACCAGGTGAACTACACCCTGCGCCTGAGAAGCCCCTTTACGGGAGACCCCTGGAGGCTTTTTCTTGAGCTGAACGAGGCCCAGGAATGCGGCTACGGCGCATTCCTGGACAGCGGCCGTTTCGTCATCTGTTCCCTGTCGCCGGAGCTTTTCTTTCGACGGGAAGGGGATGAGGTGCTGACGCGGCCCATA
>JAQULV010000104.1 GCA_028718405.1 Smithellaceae bacterium | reverse complement strand
TAAAAAAGGATGTGGTGCTGGGTTATGTGCGGGAGGTCGCGAGCCTAGGCGTCGCAGAGATCACCCTCTGCGATACTGTAGGCTTGGGAAATCCGCGCCAGGTCGCAGATATGGTGTCGTCCTGCCAGGTAGCGTTTCCGTCGATTTCATTCGGCTGCCACTTCCATAACACCAGAGGCCTCGGAATCGCCAACACCCTGGCCGCTTATGAAAACGGCATCCGCTGCTTCGATGCCGCACTGGGCGGCTTGGGAGGATGTCCTTTCGCACCAGGTGCTTCGGGGAACGTGGCCACCGAAGAGGTAGCCTTCATGTTCACCGAGATGGGTATCGACATCGGCGTTGATGTAGCTCGTCTCCTGGAGACCGCTCGCTTCCTGCGTGAGATTGCTCCCTCGGCCCCAATGGCGTCGGCCCTGATGGAGGCGGGTCTGCCGCAGCCTCTGGGGCCCATAAGTATCTCCGAAAAGACGCCCTGACTTTCTTTCAGATCGACGCCAGCTCTTCCAACAAGGTCATCTCGAGTTTTCCCTCCATCATGGCTCCGATCTTCTTGGAGAAGGCGGCGAAGGAAGGAGACCCAGTGTGGGCCTGAAGAGAGCCCATGTCGCGGTAGCGCTCTACGATCACGAGCAGGTTCGGATCGGCCATATCTTTGTTCACCGTGTAGGACACCGTGCCTTCCTCTTTGCTCACCTCAGGGATCAGATCACGGAAGAGCGTCTGCGCGTCGTCCATGCTTCCGTCTTTGATCCTGAGCTTGGCAATCAAAGCAATCATCTCGTTCCTCCCAAGTTATTTATTGGATCGATTGATACAATATCTCGGCCCTCTTCTGCAAGCGATAAAGGCGGCGTTGATAATATAAAGGATGCATGGTAAATTCTTTCCCGCACCGAAAGGAGAACCTCTCATGCTCACGGCGGAAGAAACTATTCTTGTCGTTGTTGATGTCCAGGGAAAACTTGCCCAGGTCATGGATGATAAGGCAAGCCTCTTTGACAACACCCGGCGCCTCGTCCAGGGAGTGCACGCGTTGGAGATCCCAATCATCGTTACGGAGCAGATACCGGAGAAGCTGGGGCCGACGATTCCCGAGATCGCAGCGGTATTGCCGGGGATAAGATCGATTTCGAAAGCGAGCTTCAGTTGCTACGGTGAGCCCGCCTTCCGCAAAGCGCTCGCGGATCTCAAACGCCGCTCCATTCTCATTGCCGGGATAGAAACCCACGTCTGCGTCTACCAGACAGTCCTCGATCTCCTCGACGCCGGCTACAAGGTACAGGTAGTCGCCGATGCGGTGTCATCGCGTAGCGCGCGCCATCGGGAGATTGGTCTGGAAAAAATGAGGGAGGCAGGGGCGCCATCGACCAGCGTCGAGATGGTGCTCTTCGAGTTGCTCAGAAGTGCCGACCATCCGCAGGCCAAGAAGATCTTTGGCATCGTCAAATAAAAAGGGAACCTCCCGAACAGAAGGTCCCCTTTCGCATAACCTCTATATATAATAAGGTAGCGGTCAGCTAATCGTCATCCCGTATCACAAGCGATCCCGTTTCTTCCATCTCCTTGAGCCACTTGGGATGCTGCGTCCTGAGCCAGGCCCTCGTTACCCAACCGTTGAGCATGGCCGGCAGCGATCCCGGCGAGCCGATTGTTCCCAGGTAGAGGTGGACGAAGAAGAAGGCGAAGATCACGGCGAACCCCAGGACGTGGAGTGGGTACATCCACCGCACGATCTCCATGGGGAAGTAGAAGGGAAACCACATAGCTAACCCGGTGGCGACCATCCCCAGGCCGCACAGCGCTACCGTCAGGAAGAACATCTTCTGGCCTGGGTTATACTTGCCCACCTCGGGGACCTTGTCCACGTGCCACAGATAGCCGCCCGCCGCCTTAGTCCATTCCCAGTCTTCGGGGAAGACGAAGATGCCCGCTTCCTTCCACCACATCTGGATGGCCAGCAACAGTGCCACGAGGAAAATGACGCCCGTCACATTGTGAACGGACTTTATGCCCTGCAGCCCCCCCATGACGACCCCGATGACGTTCAGGGAGTGATACATCATACCCACCCCCGTCAGGCACAGCAGAAGACAGGAAAGGGCGAGAAGCCAGTGGATGAATCTCTCATAGGCGCTCGTCGCCTGGATCATTTCTTTCTTCATCTCAATTACCCCCTTCCTTCTTGCCGTCTTCCGTAATTTCAACGGGCCGTTTGGGACCGTGGATCAGGTAGTGCAGCAGCGCACCACCGACGACCGCACCGGCGCCCAGCAGGGCGACGGGCTTCAGGAGGTCCTTCCAGATGATAACGGAGAGGGGTACCTGCGGATTTCTCGGCAGCTTCACATAGACTTCCGGTTTCTCCTGCAGGACGTAGGCGACGTGAGTCCCGCCCACGAAGCCATCGCCGTAGAGTGATGCGTCTCCGCCCAACTGCGCCACTCTCTTCTGGGCTTTGGGCAGCATATCGGCTTTGTCTCCGAAGGACAGGGCACCGGTGGGGCAAGCCTTCACGCAGGCCGGAGGCAGGTTCTCCGCGACCCTGGAGAAACAGAGGTCGCACTTGGAGACCTTGTTCTTTTCGCTATCGTATCTGGGCACCTCAAAGGGGCAGGCGGACATGCACTCCTTGCAGCCGATGCACTTCTCCTGGGCGATGCCTACCGTCCCGAACTCCGTATGGTGAAGGGCGCCGCTGGGACACACCTTGACGCAGGCCGCGTCCGTGCAGTGCATGCAGCCCTCTTTCCTGAATGTCCATTTCACGGAACCGTCGTCCTTCTTGATCTCCTGGAAGCGTACCAGGGTCCAGGTGTTGGGCTGCAGTTCCGGAGGATTCTGGTAAGTGCCGACATTCTTCGTCTGCTTGGCCGGCAATTGATTCCACTGCTTGCAGGCCAACTGACAACCCCGGCACCCCGTGCACTTTGAAACATCGATGACTTTCATCTTCTCGGACATTTATATCACCCCCTTCTTGGCGATGTTGACCATAAAGGCCTTGCTCTCGGGGATCATCGTATTGGCGTCACCCACGGTTGGCGTGAGCAGATTGGCCGCATCGCCGGAGGTGAACACCTCGGCTTTCTTGTCGCCCCGGTTGTATTTCCTCTCGGCCGTCGTGATCCAGCCAAAATGCCAGGGAACACCGACCTCATGAACGGTCTGGCCATTGATGTTGAAGGGTTTGAAGCGTGGCGTTACGATCGCCACTGCCTCGACCTCGCCGCGCGCCGATTTCACAATGACCTTGTCACCACCGGCAATGCCTTTTTCGGAGGCCAACTCTTCACTCATCTCCACGAACATCCCGGGCTGCATCTCCGCCAGCCAGGGGCACCAACGGGTCAGGACGCCCGTCTGCCAGTGCTCGCTCACCCGGTAGGTACAGCCGATGATGGGGAACTCCTCGCTCGCGGTGGCGATCTTGTCGAGTGCGGTTCCCACCCCGCTTCTCTCGAAGTGCGTGATGGCGGGGTTCACCCTTTGCGCGGAGAGGATGTTTCCCTTGAGCGGCGATTCCAGTGGTTCATAGTGTTCCGGGAAAGGTCCGTCAACGAGTCCGGGACCGAAGAGACTTCCCACACCGTCGGGCTTCATAATAAAAGGAGGTCTGCCGGCGCCGGGATCGCCCACACCGTCGGGAACGTCGCCTTCCCATTTCTTCGTTGCGGCGTTCCATTTGATGACGGCCCTTTTCGGATCGAAGGGTTTCCCCGTCGTATCGACGGAGGCGCCGTTGTAAATGATCCGGCGGTTCACCGGCCAGGACCAGGCCCATTCGGAATAAAGCCCAATGCCCGAAGCATCGACGTTATTGCGGCGGGCCGCCAGGTTTCCTTTGTCCGCATAGGAATTGCAATAGATCCAGCAACCGGAAGCGGTGGAGCCGTCGTCCTGGAGCATGGCGAAGGCGGGAACGGGATCGCCGGGCTTGAAGGTCTTCTTCTCTTTCTTGACGGGATCCTCGATGGTCTTCTCTTCGAGGAAGAACCCGTTGATCTCCCGGGCCGCGGCATGGACGTTGAAACCACCGGCCGGACCGTAGTTCCAGGTGAGCTTTGTGATTGCCTCGGGGAGCGCCCCTCCTTTTCTTATATAGAGGGCTTTGATCTTGTGGTAAAGCTCCGTGATGATCTCGCCATCGGGCTTGGCCTCACCGGGCGGATTCACGGCCTTGTAGCGCCACTGCATCCAGCGGCCGCTGTTGCTGATGCTTCCCTCCTTCTCCACGGAAGAAGCGCAGGGAAGCATGAAGACCTCCGTCTTGATCTTGTCGGGGTCCATGCCCGGGCCTCTCCAGAAGGAACCGGTCTCGTTATCGAAGAGATTGACGTTCACCATCCAGTCGAGCTTACCCAGAGCTGCGCGCACTTTGTTGGAGTTGGCGCCGCTGCAGGCGGGATTCATCCCCCAGGCGAAGAAACCCGTGAACTTTCCCTTATGCATGGCGTCGAAAAGGGCGAGCCACGAGTAGTTGACGCCGTCATCGAGCTTGGGCAGGTAGGAGTAAGCCTCGTCCAAGGTAGCGTTCTTGCCGTAGTGCGCTCGCAGGAGACTCGCCGTGTATTTGGGGGTGTTCTTCCACCAGTTGAGGCTCTTGGCCTCCTTAGTGGTGGGCGTGATCTTTTCGTTGTAGACCTTGAGCGTCGGCATGGAAGCAGTCGGGGCTTTCAGATAGCCGGGGAGGATATGGTACAGAAGACCGTAGTCCGTCGATCCCTGGACGTTTGACTCCCCGCGCATGGCCTGGATACCGCCGCCGGCGATGCCGACGTTTCCTAAAAGGAGTTGGATGATACTCATCGCACGGATGTTCTGGGTACCCACCGTGTGCTGTGTCCATCCCATGGCGTAGAGCGAATTCCCCGCGCGGTTGGGTTTGCACGTCGAGGCGTAAACGCGGTAGACCTCCAGGAGCTTCTCCTTCGGGGTACCGGTGATCTTGTTGACGAGATCCGTGTTGTAGCGTGAGTAGTGTTTCTTCAGAAGCTGGTAGACGCAGTTGGGATCCTGAAGGGTGCTGTCCTTGCGGATGACGCCGTCAGGTCCCGTCTGGTAGGCCCAACTCGCCTTGTCGTATTTGCCTTCAGCGAGTCCTGAAAAGACGCCCCCATTTCCGCCCGGCAGCTTCAAGGCCGGGTTCACGAGGAAGGAGGCGTTGGTATAGTTCAACACGTAGTCCTTCTGGATCAGGTCGTGATCGAGGATGTACTTGATCATTCCGCCCAGAAAGGCGATATCGGTGCCTGAGCGTAGCGGTGCATATATCTGCGCCTTGGCGGCCGACTGCGTAAATCGGGGATCGACGCAGATGACGGTGGCACCGCGTTCGATGGCCTTGGTGATCCATTTGAAGGCGATGGGATGATTGGAAGCGGGGTTGCTTCCCATGATGAGTATTACGTCACTGTTTGCAATATCGATCCAGTGGTTTGTCATTGCACCGCGTCCGAACGACTCTGCCAGAGCCGCTACAGTTGCGCTGTGTCAGATACGGGCCTGATGTTCTATGTAGACCAGGCCCAACCCCCTTAAGAATTTTTGGTAGACGTAGCACTCTTCATTGTCCATGGCGGCACTGCCCACGGAGGCGATGCCATCGGTGCGGTTGACTGCCTCACCCTTGGCGTTGATCAGCTTGAAACTCTTGTCGCGGCTCTTCTTTACGTTTGAGGCAATGCGATTAAGGGTCCACTCCCAGGAGACTTCCTTCCACTCGTCGGAGTAAGGTGCGCGGTAAAGAGGGGTGGTGAGCCTGTTTTCGTTGACGGCCATCTGGTAGATGGAACCGCCCTTGGAGCACAGCGAGCCACGGTTGATGGGGCTGTCCGGGTCGCCTTCCGTGTTGATGACCTTGCCGTCGCGGGTCGAAACGATGATACTGCAGCCCACGGAGCAGTAAGGA
>JAQULV010000103.1 GCA_028718405.1 Smithellaceae bacterium | reverse complement strand
TCGATGATATTGTCAAAATCCAAAAGCCCCTCTTCGAAGACCTGATCCTGGGTGTAGAGCAGGCGCTCCTCCCTTCGGGATGGGTCGGCGAGATCGCCCAGTCGAAGGCGGGGAAAAAAATCAAACCGGTTCTTCGTAACTTCTTCAGCATATCTTCTCTCCCAACGTGAAGCCGGAAATCAGTCCCGGTTTCACCTGCAGCTTAATGCGAAGATTTTTACCGGTTCTACATCCATCACGTACCATATTAAATTCCTGATCCTCAATGACCTCGATCTCCAGGTCCTCCTCTTTGGCTCCGAGCCGCAGCGCCTTCTCGCGGAGCTTCTCCTTGCCGATGGTGATGGCCTGATCCCTGGTGAAGCCCGGGTTGATCGATATTTGGAGACCATCTTCTCCCATGGTGAGGGTCTTAAGCTCCGTGTCGGCGACGATCGTCACCTCGGCCGTGGTTCTGGCCAATGCCGCGCCGATCGCATTGGCAACCTCGGCGTGTTCGTGGATGCGCGCGTCGAGATTTAAAAGCTCTCCCAACCTTGTCCTCATGGGGCGTGCCGGGCCGCCCACAATGTAAAGTGCCTCGGGAGTCAACTTCTTTCCTGCGAGTATCTCATGAATCGTGTAGACAGGTTTGTTGTTGATTTCCTCTATTACCTCGTGCACGGCAACGACGATCTTCCGGCACGTTTCCTCGAAGATTTCGTGCGCCGCCTCCTGTGCCGTGATGTTCATCTGGGTAGCAATCTGATCCATCGCCGCTTTGGCTTTCGACGCGTCACCGATGTCGGTGAGACCCAGGACAATCATCGCGTCGGTGGGCGTGGGCGCTGGACCGCCGAAGGCAGCCGCCGGTCCTTCTCTTTCGGGACCGATCACGAGTCTCCCGTCCTGAACCTTTACCCTGCTGTCGCCGCCGATGCCGATGGATTTGGTGTGCAGCCCCCGGATGAGCGTCTTGTGACCTTCGATAGTGACGCCGAAGGCCTCCAGCAGCGGAATGCCGTCGGCGAAGACGGCGATGTCTGTTGTCGTCCCCCCGATGTCCAAGGCTACGGCGTCTTCACGGCAGCCCGACGTGCAGAGCACCCCCATGATGCTGGCCGCCGGTCCCGCCAGGATCGTCTGTACG
Source organism: Smithellaceae bacterium (assembly GCA_028718405.1). Classification (GTDB taxonomy): domain Bacteria; phylum Desulfobacterota; class Syntrophia; order Syntrophales; family JAQULV01; genus JAQULV01. Next base: position 4,823 of record JAQULV010000103.1, on the reverse strand, counting down.
GGGAACTCGCGGGAATGCTTGATTTCAAAGGTGCCGCCGTCGGCCTTCAGGATGTAGATGGGGACCTCGATGCCGCGCGCCGCGACGAAATCGAGTACCTCCCGAGTGAAGTTGTTGTACAGCTCCCACACCGCGGTATTGAGGTAAGTAGTGGCGATGCGCCTCTTGAAGTTGAGGTGGCCGGACATGCGGTGTCCCAACGACACGTACCGGAACTGATCGCTGAGAAGCTCTCCCAGCGCCGTTTCTTGAGAGGCGTTGCGCGTCGAGAACTTGCCCACGACGCCCACGTGTTTAATGCCCTGAGCCTTGAATTGATCAATGAGGGGGGATATCTCCTGCGGCGCTATCCTAGCCGCCTCTATGCCCCTGTGATTCACGTAACCCGAGACGAAATGCGTGTCGCCGTCGATCTCCAGCGTTTCGTGCGAGATTCCCGGTCCAGCGGCGACGATCATGCCGACGCGGTCGATTTTATTCTGGACGATGGCGTTGGTAGAAATGGTGGTGCTAAGGACGACCCGCTTCAATCTCTTCGGGTCGTCGTCCTTGAGGATCTCCGTTGTTACGTCGAGGAGAGAGGTTAGCAGGTCCTTGGGATTGGTGGCGACTTTTGCCTTCCGCTTCACCCTCAGATCTTCCAGAAGAACTGCATCTGTGTGGGTGCCGCCGACATCAATTCCCAAGATCATCGTCCACCTCATTTACTAATTTTTCCGACGGGTTCCCTTATATAATGTTAAAATTATCTTGACAAGGTAAAAAAAAAGCGTATCGTCTCTTTTCAAATCGGATGATTTAATTCATCCTTCATGTATGGGAAATTCTTGAAAGGAGGTGAAACGCTGATGAAGAAGGTATTCGCCATTATTCTTTCCCTGCTTTTCTTTGTGAGTTTATCGTTTGCAGTCGTAGGCTGCAAGAAGGCTGAAGAGCAGAAACCGGAAGAAGCGGCTGTCACCGAGCCCGCTCCGGCCGCTCCGGCCGCTCCGGCCGCTCCGGCTGAAGGTGCCCCGGCTGCTCCGGCTGCCCCGGCTCCGGCCGCTCCGGCTGCGAAGTAACGCCATAAGCAACCAAGTTGGAAAACTAACCGGACATCTCGAAAGGGATGCCCGGTTTGTTTTTTTCTGCACGGCATACGTCCGTTCTTATCAATACTACCCGACTCATCCGTCCTTTTCTTTCCGGTAACATCCTGTATAATACTTAGTTAGTGTATCTGTATGGATGAAGATCGAGATGATGAAGGGAGGTTTGTAAGATGTCGACGAGAACCGGAGATTTCATTAAGGGCGTGATTATCGGTGGTGCGCTGGGAGCGCTTTTAGGCTTTCTTTATGCGCCCAAAAGCGGTAAAGAGACACGTGAAGACTTGGCGAAGGGCGCCGATGAGCTGATGGCCAAGGCCAAGAAGGAATACGAACGTTCGCTGGAACGAAGCAAGAAGATCTACGAAGAAGCGATGCAGCGAGCGCAGGAGATGGCGGAGACGGCCAAACAGGTGGCCGCCGGGGCCGGAGATAAGATCGAGGAGATCGCCGCGTTCGGGAAGGAAACAGTCGAGGAAAACAAGAATCGCTTGAAGAGAGCGTTGGACGCAGGTATAGAAGCCTTTCGGGAAGAAAAACACAAGACCGAATAGACCCAAAACAGCCGGGAGGAGATGCAAATGTCATTGGAAACGGTTGTGCTCATCTTGAGCGTTGCCCTTTTACTGATCGTCCTCTTTTCTCTGCCTGTGGTACTGCAGATCGGAAAGGCGGCGAAGGAGATTTCGACGACCCTTCAAGCGGTCAACCAGAGCTTGCCCATCATTCTAAAGAATCTGGAGGACATCACGGCCAACATCAACAACTCCTCGCAGATTATCAATCATCACATCGAAGAACTTTCTCCTTTTCTGGAGAGGATAAGAAATACACTGGCGGGGGCTCAGGATATGGAGAACCTGCTTCGGGAAGGTATCCGTTTGCCGATATTTCAGACGATCGGCACACTGCGGGCTGCCGTAAAAGGTGTCATGACCTTCATCGAGACCTTGCGTTGCGCCAGGTGATCGTTTATTAGGGTTTGTGGCTCACGTCGGAGGCAGTAGCAGTGGCAAAGATCAGCTTCAGCAGTAGGGGAGGGCGTGTCCGCACCAGCGCCGTCAAGAGTACGGTTGCGGGGGCGAAGTCGGCGGCGGACGTTGTCCGGGAAATCAAGAAGGGAAGCGAGAGACCGCCCGGCGAGGATTATCGCGAACGATCCCTTGCCATTCACGGCTTGATTTGCGCGCGCTGCGGCCGCGAATTTGACGAGACGAACCGACACCTGCTGACGGTGCATCACAAGGACGGCAACCATTATAACAATCCCCCCGACGGGAGCAATTGGGAGAATCTGTGTGCTTACTGCCACGAGGACATCCACAGCCGTGGCGTGTTGGGCGAGTATTTCGATGGAGCTGCCGATTCTTCGGACGGCGTTGCGGTCTACCGGACGGGTGGTGATAACGGGGAAGGCACTTCCCTGGGATCGTTGGCCGACAAGCTGAAAAAGGCGTTAGACAAAAATAAGTGAATTTTCTGTATCACAATTTTGCCTCGATACTCCTTTTATAACAAGGTTCGGGTAACGGAGAAAAATTGATTGACCTGTCAATCAATTTATGGTTAGTCCGTCTTCGGCCGTTGCCCGATGACAGGAAATGTGTAACGAGGCCGAGTGTCACATCGAGCCAAGGTGAGGGTGACTCCGAAGCGGTGCGTTTGCGGTGGGGCCGTCGTGAAGAACATGGCAGCGGGGGCGAACGGACACCGAAGGGAGGACCCTGCACGATAAAACATTATCAAAGGAGGTAGGTTTCCGTGGAAGCGATTGCAGAGGGAATAGGCAGGCTCTTTACAGATCCTGATGCGGACAAGGCCAGGGACTTCTTTCGCAAGAAGAGCCGCAAACTGGAAAGCAAGCTGATGTCGGTCAAGGAGGCCGTGGAGAAGTATATCCACGACGGGGATTATCTGGCCATCGGCGGATTCGGCGCCAACAGGATTCCGACGGCGGTTTGCCACGAGCTTCTGAGGCAGGGACGAAAGAATATGGGCTTTGCGGGGCACACGTCGACACACGACTTTCAGATCTTGTGCGCCGGTAAGGTTTTCAACCGATGCGACATTGCCTACATCATCGGTCTCGAGGCGAGAGGGCTCTCACCCAACGCCAGACGGTATATGGAAAGCGGAGAGGTGGAAGTCACTGAGTGGACAAATTACTCTTTGGCCGTGCGCCTCAAGGCCGCGGCGTCCGGGGTATCGTTCTACCCAGCCCGCAACATGATGGGGACCGACACGTTTCACTACAGCGGGTCCAAGGTAATCACCTGTCCGTTCACCGGGGCGAACTATGTGGTTCATCCGGCCCTGTTTCCGGATGTGTCTGCCATTCACGTCCACGAGGCGGATATCTATGGAAACTGCAGGATCAAGGGCATCACGATTGCCGATTTGGATCTCGCCAGGGCGAGCAAGCGATTGATCATCACCTGCGAGAGGCTGATCACCACCGATGACATCCGCAAAGACCCGTCGTGCACAGTGATCCCGTACTATCTAGTTGACGCCGTCTGCGAGGTTCCCTACGGGAGTTATCCCGGCAACATGTACGGAGAGTACTTTTCCGACGAGCCTCACATCAGGGAATGGCTGAAGGCGGAGACCGACCCTGAAGAGTTCAAGAAGTTCCTCGATAAGAATATCTACAATTGCCGGGACCACTTCGACTACCTCCGCGCCAACGGCGGTATGGAGAAGATGTGGGAACTGAGGCACAAGGAACTGATGGTTCTGAACAACAAGAGATAAGGAGGATTGCTCTCATGGCTGAATATAATACGATGGAACTGATGATCTGTGCCGCTTCCCGGGAATTGGAGGATGGTGCCACCGTGGGTGTCGGAACCGGCGCTCCCTGTGCGGCGGCGATGCTCGCCCAGAGAGTGGGCTCTCCGAATCTCACGATTATGTTCGAGGCGGGCGGCGTGGCACCTCTGCTCCCGGAAATGCCCATCTCCGTGGGCGATTCGCGGACTACCTGGAAGGCGATCATGGCGAGCGGGATGTGCGAGATCATGGAAACGGCCTGCCGTGGCATGCTCGATTATACTTTTTTGGGCGGCGCTCAGATCGATATGTATGGCAACATCAATTCCACGATGATCGGGAACGATCACCAGAAGCCGAAGGTTCGCTTTCCAGGCAGCGGCGGCGCCAACGACTTTGGTTCTTTCTGTTGGCGGATGATGGTAATGACGCCGCAGGACAGCAAACGTTTTGTCGAGAAGGTGAATTTCATAACCACGCCGGGATGGCTTCAGGGTGGAGACTCGCGGGCCAAATCGGGGCTGCCTCTGGGCGCGGGACCTTACAAGATCATCACCAATATGGCGATCATGGACTTCGAGCCGGAATCGAAGAGGATGCGGATCATCTCGGTAAATCCCGGTTATACCGAAAAGGACGTCCAGGACAATTGTGGCTTCGAGTTGCTGAAGGCCGCCAAGATAGAGCAGACCAAGCCTCCCACGGACGAGGAGTTGTGCATCTTAAGAGAGGAAGTTGATCCTCATCGTTACGTGATCGGCCGCTGACGAAACTACGGTGCGGAAAGGAAAAGCCACGGCCTTGAGGTCGTGGCTTTTTTGTTTGAGAATAAACGTAGTCAGTGTCTGATAGGAGAGGAATGATTACCTCCGTGCCGTACGATCTTGTCGCCCACGGAGGTTCCGCAGATGGCGCAGTTGTAGTCGTACTTGTCCCCCTCGGCGAGAATGAGGAGAAGTCTCT
>JAQULV010000102.1 GCA_028718405.1 Smithellaceae bacterium | reverse complement strand
TAAAACCTGAGGCCATGGCGAAGGCGGTCGTGAAAGGGATTCTCAACGACAGAAAGATCGTCGGAAAGCCTTGGACCGTATTTCTCCCCAACATCGTGAAGGCTTTCTTCCCGCTGGCCGTACTGGATCTCTCCGTCCGGTTGATGGGATTCAGCAAGGCGATCTATTCATGTGAGGATTTCTATCGCCCGCAGCGGTAGCGCGATTATGGAAGGGGTCCCTCATCGAAAAGGTGACCCCTTCCGCTCGTTTCTTTACGTCTTACGGTTCACCGGCTCGGAGCGGTGGCAGCTTCACCGGGAAGCGGCATCGGACGTCGATTTTATCGGAGCAATCTTCTTCAGGGCACGCAGACGTTCGTAGCGAAGTTCATCGAAGAGATAGCGAAGCTGCGCAACGCGTTTTCGGTTAGCGCCCAAGTCGTAGTAACCGTGTCTCGATGCAGCACGAACGTGAATTGTCTTCTCGCTATCGTCAAAGAAAAATTCCATGTCGTCCGCTAGCTTGAGGAAAGGTGAGGTGAACTCCGCTCTTATGTAATTGTTGGTGATCACCACGATGCGACAGCGCTCCATGGAACCGAGGGCGAAAATCACCTGTCCTCTGGCCACGGAAAGAGGGCCGCTGTAGTACAAAGGCGTTACATAGTGACGGCTGTCCGAACTCTGCGATGAAACGCAGTTGGGATAAATCGGACATGCCTTGAGCTTCCCGTCTTTGATTCCGACGTTGGGTGGCCGATCCTGTGAACATTGCACGGTCGCCAGCGAAAGAAGGAGTATAGGAATAAACAGGTAACGCTTTATGGGCATAATATAACTTTGCACCCCGCCCATCTCTTTATCCTTGTCTGACACCTGACGGTAAGTTGTTTTTCAGCCCTAGGCCTTTTTCTTTTTGAAGAACCCGATCAGGAACTCCGAATCGACGGGTGAAAGGTCAAATTTGAAGACGGCCTCCTCGACCAACTTGGCCAGGCTCCTATCGGGCTTCTCTTCCATGGTTGCGGAAATCCACTTGATCGCTTTTTTCAGGTCTTCGCCCTCGGGCATCACGGTCGCCATAACAGAATCCTCCTCAATAATTTGCAGTTCATATTAGGTAATATCCGCCACCATCTCGATGCGGTTCATTATTTGTTCGATTATCTTGTCCTGCTCATCCATATGAAGGGATAACGCCCTTTCGGGGCACACCTCCACACAGCGTCCACAACCCTTGCAACTGTCGCCGATCATAGCCTTTCCTGATTCCATATCGATTGCCGCGGCAAAGCAGCGCTGGGCACAGATGCCGCAGCCGTTGCACTTTTCGTCCGCAACACTTATGGAGACTCCCGGCAGTTTCTTGTAGGCCTTATCAAGATTGGGACCTCTTTCCCTCATGTGCGTCCGATAAAGGCAACAGCAGTCATCACAAAAGCAGATGAACATGAGTTTACTGAACCGGGTTAATCCGAAGGCCAGAGGATCAATCCAGACATGCGCCACATTGGCGACGAGTCCTGCGGCAGCAGCCTTCTCCACGTGTTCCAGTGCTTCATCTGCGGTTGCCCTGCGGCCGTGCGAAGGATGCATCCTGTCGACGCCCTTACCCAAGGCCATGCAGCCGATCTTTTGCGGATGATTGCTGCAGCTCATTTTAACCCGGCAGATACATTCGTCGAGGATAAATATGTCGGATGTCCGCCTGATAATGTGTTCGACGACTTGTCCGGGCAAGGCGACGCTGTCGGGGGCTTGCAGCTCAACCTGAATGGGAATCGCCGTTACCTCATTATAGGGATAGGCAAAAAACGGATTGATGAACCACTTAGCAACAGGATAGTTGCTGAGTTTCTTGGCGGCAATCATGATCGGCCACGAGAGCCGGAGTGCGACCTTGACGATCGTTTTGTTGGGACCGTAACGCAGGGGGTTCATCGGTTCTCCTCTTTGCGGGGACGGCAGGTGGTTCGTATAATTCATTTTACCCAACGCCGCGACGCTGTCAATGGGATTGTTTTTGTACAGGCGCGTTCCGTGATTGAGTGGACAGGCGAATCGGCATGGGTTATATAAGAAACGATGACAGCGATTTGAAGGAGAGAAAAATGGAACGAACCGTCACCACTGTAATTGACGAGGATAAATGCACCGGCTGCGGCCTCTGCGTCAAGGTCTGCCCTTCCGGCACGATCACCATGGAGGGGAAGAAGGCCAAGGTAACCGGTGCCAGTTCGCTTTCGTGCGGTCATTGTGTTGCCGTTTGTCCGGTCGATGCGATAAGAGTAGGTGCTATCGACAGCGAGACCTGCCGTTTTGAAAACTTTCCTTTCGATGAGCGCTGGCTTCCTCACGGCGAATACGATACAACCCAATTGGTGAGGCTTATGCAGTCGCGCCGTTCCTGTCGCAACTTCCGCGATCTCCCTGTGGGGCGCACCCTGCTCGACGACCTGGTGAAGATAGGAATGACGGCGCCCTCGGGCAGCAATTGCCAATGCTGGAGTTTCACGGTACTTCCGGACCGTAAGGCAGTCGTCGCCTTGGGAGAAGGTGTCATATCCTTTTTCCGCAAGGTCAACACTATGGCGGAGAAATCCCATCTGCGGATGCTGGCAAAGCTCTTCGGGAAGGATGAGTTGAATTTCTATTATCGCGAGTATTACGAGAAGATCAAGGAGCGCATCGAGCAGTGGGAGAGAGATGCCAAGGACAGTCTTTTCCACGGCGCTCCGGCGGCTATCCTGGTAGGGTCAACGGAGGGTGCAAGTTGTCCCGTCGAAGATGCCCTGCTGGCAAGTCAAAATATTCTGCTCTCCGCCCACAGTATGGGACTGGGAAGTTGCCTCGTTGGTTACGCGGTGACTGCCATGAAGAAAGATCCGCAGATCAAAAAACTGATCGGCATTCCCGAGAGTGAAACGGTCCACGCCGTCATGGCATTGGGGCATCCCGCGGAGAGCTACCAGCGTGTCGTGGGGAGAAAGAAAGCCGTTGTCAGGTATTACAGCGAGGGCGCCGATGTTCCGCGCAGCACTCGTAAATGAGCCATTCGATGATCCGGTCGTTTATGGGGAAGGCAAGTATGTTCACGAGGCCTTTCTCTTTGATCTTGGCAACCTCCACGCCCTTCCGGCCCGCAACATCCTGAAGATCGGCCATGTATTCGTTTCTCATGCCCACGTCGATCACTTTATAGGTTTCGACCATATGCTCCGGATCTGCCTGGGTCGTGACCAGACGATCCGCCTGTTCGGCCCCGCCGGATTCCTGGCGCGTGTGGAAGGAAAACTATCCGGATACACCTGGAACCTAGTGGAAAATTATCTCAACGATTTTGTCCTTTATGCTTCGGAGATAACGCCCGAGAAGATCGTCACTAAGCGCTATCGCTGTCGGAATGCCTTTCGGACAGAGGAGATCTCTTCCCTTCCTTATAATGGAATGATCGCCGAGTCTCGGCTCTTCTCCGTGAGGGCCACTTTCCTGGACCATCACATTCCCTGTCTTGCCTTTCGTCTCGAGACCCATGAGCGCGTCAACATCATGAAAAACGTCCTCGATGAGATTGGTCTTCCCACCGGCGCCTGGCTTTCCTCCTTCAAGGAACAGATCATCCGTGGCGAATCCGACAATGTCCCCGTGAGGATCTGGTGGCGAAACGGCAGCGCGAAGATCGAGGAGCGCTTTGAAGCTCTAGGGCAGCTTCGCGATCGAATCATAAAGATCATCCCGGGGCAGAGGATAGCCTACGTGACAGATGCCATCTACAGTGAAGAGAATTGCCGCCGGATTATAGAGGTGGCACAGGACTCCGACATCCTTTTCATTGAGGCCACCTTTTTACATAAAGATGCCGCTCGAGCCGCGGAGAAATATCATCTGACGGCAGTCCAGGCGGGAATGCTGGCAAGAAAAGCCGGGGTAAGGAGGATGGTCCTTTTTCATTTTTCGCCCAAGTATAAAGGACTGGCCGATCTCATTGTCGCCGAGGCAGCAGGGGCTTTTCAAAGGCAAACCAATTTGTAGAATCTCAAAAAGGGAAAAAATCCCCCGGACCCCGCCCGGGGGATTTGGATTTCTTTAGACCGGGAGGTATTACTTCTTGGGTTTTGCGGCCCGCTTGGCGATGATCTTGTCCTTGATCTTCTCATACGACGCATCGGGGATGATCTTCTTGATCTTCAACTGATCCTTCTTCGCATAGGGTCGCCCCGCGATAACCTTCTGTGCGTCGGCGTCGGTCAACGACAGGGCCATCAACTGTTCCTTCGTGGCGCTATTGATATCTACAAGTTCAGCTTTTGCCGGCATCTTGGCAGGAACTTTCATTTCCGGTTTTGCCGGGGCCTTGGCCGGTGCGGCGACAGCGGGCGCGGTAGTGGGTTTGACGGCCTTGGTATCCGCCGCAATGCTCGTCGTGGCGAAGGTCAACGCCAGAAGGATAACAAGGATTGCAGTGATTTTCTTTTCCATATGTACCTCCTTATTTCAAATATTTGGCAATAATTATCAATTAGAACAATATCTTTGTCAACGGTGAAAGGAGTCGCATTCCGTGGCCCAAAGTTGGACATCCCTCGGCAAATGTCTACCATTAATCAGGTGCGGCGCGGCTCGCTTCTTGGAGAATGATGTTTGCGATTCGCTCATAATCCCCGCCGAAATGGTGGCCTCCCGGCAGGATGATCGTTTGCGCATTCGGGGCCTTGAGGCCCCGGCATGGTGAGCCACTTTCTTCCTCGCCACAGAAACAGAGGATTGTGCCGACATGGATCTTTCTTATCTCGGGAAGAACCGGATAGCGAGAGTCCTCGCTGCCGGTTCCAAGCCAGTCAGACAGGTGGAATTCGAAGGCGGCTTCCCTGCTTGGCCCCAACAGGACCATTAAAGTCACAGGGACCAGAGCCTCGCCAGGTAATCTTGAGACCATGAAGGGTAGGACGTCTGCGCCCAGCGAGTAGCCGATCAGGATGGTCTTCTTCTTATTCCATTTCGCCGAGTAGTAATACAGTATCCTCCGCATGTCCCGCGCCGCTTCTTCCGGAGTCCTTCCGCGCCAGAAATATTGGAGGGAGTTGAGCCCCACGACGGGGATACCCTTTCGCGCCAGCTCATCGGCAACGTCTCGATCTATTCCGGCCCATCCGCCGTCACCGCTGACGATTACGGCAAGAGCATCAGTTGCCGATGAAGTTGCTGCCACTTCAACTAAGGGGAGGTCTTTCAGTTCTTCGCGGGAAGTGGTGCCAGCGGTAGCAGGGAAGCTGCGAATCGCTTCGGTAAATTGAGGAAACCAATTTTTGGGAACGGAAAAACCGTGTCCCACTTTGGGCAGAAGTATGATGCGACCGCCATTCACCTTGTGAATGTAGGCTTCCGTAGCCACTGCATTACAGACTTGGTCAATGGTTCCCTGCAAGGCGACCCAAGGGATCGGAAATTTGGAGACCGGCAAAAAAGAGTAGCCCTTCCCGCGCGGACCCGTCGTCCATTCCAGGGCACGACCCCGGCAGAGCGGTTTGACCAGTGGCAGGTCGGGACAGAAACCCATGCTCACGGCGCCGGCGAAGGTGTTAGGAGGCGCCTGGACCAGCAGCGCGTATACAAGCGTCGCCCCCGATGAATAGCCGACGAGCAGGGGCACCTGATAAGTGGGGAGGTGAAGCCTCCTCTGCACGTATTTGCTGAGCTCCTCGAAATCGGCGGCAGGGTACGAACAGGAGCCCGGAGATTTTTCCAGATTGCGCAAGTAGCGGATAATATCTATCCCGATGACCAGCGCATCCTGTTTAGCCAATTCTCTAGCCATATCTACTACACCTAAATTCCAGCCCCCATCGCCGGAAACGAAGAGGATTACGCGAGAGGGTTGAGATTGTCCTTGGTAAAGGGCTACCCTTCCAAAAGGACCATAGAAGAGAGATGATTCCTCCGCGTGAGCTGTGTTTGCCAGGCTGACCAGAGCCGCAGTCA
>JAQULV010000101.1 GCA_028718405.1 Smithellaceae bacterium | reverse complement strand
AGTGGGCCGGGTCGTCGTGGCCGGCGGGTCGAATTATCCGCCGGCTATCCGGGATGCCCTGAACGCACAAATAAGAATGGCCAGGGCGCTATTGCGCGGACTGGGCATATCGGAAAATGCCATCCAGTCCGACGACGACAGGGTCACGGAAGATTCTGGGAAGAACTCCGCAAGCCCGACGGTTCGTCCTCTGGAACGCCTGCTTCCCAACGAGATATCATCCGCAGCCGAAAACAAATGCGCCTTTACGCGCGCAGTCGCGCAGTACCTGTATGACCGCTCCGATACGCGTGAGCCGGCGCTTTCCCTGCCTGCGGGCTCACCCTTCGGTACCGTAACGGTCGATGCCGAGCGCTGCACACTCTGCATGGCCTGCGCCGTCTCCTGTCCTACGGAGGCACTGACCGCGGGCGGAGATGTACCGCGTCTCTCTTTTGTGGAATCGAGATGCCACCAATGTGGTCTGTGCACAGCCACATGCCCTGAAGACGCGATCCGTCTGATACCGCGGCTCCTCTGTGACCGTCAGGCGGTCGAAAAGGGCGCCATAGTCCGCGAAGTGGAAGCCGCCCGCTGCATAGAATGTGGAGCCCCCTTCGCGTCAGAGGCCATGATCCGCCGGATCCGGGAAAAACTTATTGGACACTGGATGTATGAAGGCGAGAGACAACTGCGCCGGCTGCAGATGTGCAGCACCTGCCGCGCGCGGGACGCGCTTTCGTCAGCGGAGATTAGCTCATGGATAGCGCGTTAAGAAATACGGAACAGCCGGCGTGGTTTGCGCGCTTCGCGGAGATACGTGCCGACAGCTATATGCTTTTGGCGCAGCTCCTGACGCAACCGCCCGGCGAGAGACTGATCAAGATTCTGCGGGATTTGCGCTGGGACGAAGATATCCCCGCGAATCTCAGCCAGACATTGCACGCCTTGCGCGCTGCTGCGTGCGACGGCACGGAAGAGGAGCTGACAAAGGAGTTCGCCCGGCTTTTTGAGAATATGGGATGCGGGACCCTGCAACCCTGCGGTTCCTGGTACCGGGAGAAAAATATGCAGTCCCGATCCTTGGCGGTACTGAGACGCGATCTTATGCGCCTGGGGATCGTGAAGAAGGACAATTTCCACGATACCGAGGACCACGCCGGGGCCTTGTGCGAAGTCATGGCGATTCTCGCCGGAGACGCCTGTGTACACTCCGGGCTGCAGGCGAATTTTCTTCATGCTCACCTCCTGTCATGGATGCCGGCATTCTTCCGCGATCTGCAAACCAAGACGGCATATCCATTCTATCGGGCCGTTGGTCTATTCGGTCTTGGTCTTCTTGAAACGGAGAATGAATATCTGCGGGCAGCTATATCCGGAGAAGTACAGACTGCAGGTGGCACCATCGGTGAGGATTTGGCCGCGGGCAGATTTTTTCCGTAAACGGCGTAAGGCTTATCAGACTTGGTGAAAGGAGACGGCAATGATCAACCTGAAGAAAAAGAGTGTGGTGGGGTTGTTGGTCTGCTTGGTTTTCCTCTGGAGCACCCCGGTCATGCTGTGGGCTGCTGAAGCGGATACCGCGCGCCTGATTGATCTTCTCAAGAGCAAAAAGGTTATCACGCCGGACGAGGCGGACTCCCTGCTGAAGGAGATGGACGCCCGGGCGAAGGAAGAGCGGGCGGTTGCCCAAGAAGAGACGAAGACTGCAGCCGAAAAAGGAGATTTTCTGCCGCCCGCGCTGCGGGGATTCAAATTCGGCACCACGATCTATGCGGAGTGGAACAACAAGAAGCCAGACAATGCCGCCTCCGTAAACCAGTTCGCATTGAACCGGGCCTACATTACCCTTACCAGGGATATAAACGACTGGCTGGGAATGAACATCACTTCCGATCTTTTCACTTCCGTCGATCCGGCCGACAAGGACGGGCTGCAGTTGCGGCTGAAATACGCCTTTGTCAACCTCAGCTTCTACGGGACGGCTACGCAGCTCGGCATGATTCCGACCCCTTCGGACGCCTACGATGCGGCGATTTGGCCTTTCCGCGTCCAGGGACAGAACCTCCTCGACGCCCATGCCGTCCAGTCAACATCGGATCTGGGCATCTCCAACCAAGGGGTCTTCGGCGGCTACATGGACAAGGACTATCTCAAGTTTGCCACAAAGCAGTTTGCCGGGAAGTGGGGCGGATACTTTGTGGGTCTCTATAACGGCGCCGGATTTGTCAACACGGAGGCCAACAATAATAAGGCCCCCTCCGGCCTGATCTATATCCGGCCGCTGCCCATGGTCCCGATCCTCAAAGGACTTCAACTCGCCTATTTTGGAACCTACGGACTGAGTAACAATAACTTTGCGCCCGGTCAGGGTGTCGTTACGGACTACCCGAAGTGGCGCGTCAACGTGGGGCAGGTCTCCCTGCAACACGAATACTTTACCGTGATGGGACAGTACTACTGGGGCAAGGGTACCTATGTATCCACCGAAGAGCATAATCGTAAAGGATACCTGGCGGCCGCTTTTCTGCGCATCCCAGGCCTGGAGGAACTCAGGATATTTGGGAAGTATCATTACTACGATCCCGACACGGATGCGGCAAATGACGCCAATAAGACCTACATCGCCGGTTTGTCTTACGACGTGACCACGGAGTTCATGCCCTTTGCGGCCTTTGAGCGGGAGAAGTTCGATTCCGCTGCCGCAGGCACGAATTACGACAAGTATCAGATCGGCTTTCAACTGAAATTCTAAATGCCATACGGCGTGGCGAGCGACGAGGAAGGAGAAAAGAAGATGATGGACAGGAAACCCTCTTGCGACCGGCGATCGTTTCTCAAAAATGCAGCCATTCTGGGCGGCCTCACGTTTCTTTTGGATACGATCAAGCCCGCCCGGGCAAGGCGAAAACAGCCGACCTCGCCGCCGGATATAGCGGGTCAGGGGTACAGGGAAACGGAGCACGTGAAAAAATATTACGAAACGGCTCGCCTGTAGGCTGCCTGAAAGGATGGAGGATTGGATCGATGAGACAGTTTCATAGCAAACGTCTGCAGCGTATATCCGCGGATGCGGCATCGTCCGAGGGTATCGATCGCCGGACCTTTCTGATCAGAGGCGGCGTGATGCTGGGCAGCGGCGCCCTTTTAAGCATGCTCCCCATGGGCTGCATGCGGGAGGCCACCACCGAGGAAAAGACGAATTTTCCCCGGCCCGAACTGAAGTCAGAATACCGCCGGACGATCTGCACGCATTGTTCGGTCGGATGCGGAATCATCGCGCAGCTGCAAAACGGCGTATGGGTAGGACAGGAACCGGACTACGAGTCGCCCTTGAACTTGGGCGCCCATTGCGCAAAGGGCGCTTCCGCCCGCGATCACGGCTTCGGGCACAAGCGGGTGAAGTATCCCATGAAGCTCGTGAACGGAACGTGGACGCGTCTCTCCTGGGATCAAGCTATTGGCGAGATCGGTGATCGTCTTTTGAAGATTCGGGCGGAGTCAGGTCCCGATGCCCTGTTTATCTGCGGCTCGTCCAAAGCGAGTAATGAAGGAGCCTATCTTCAGGGGAAGTTCGCCGCCCTCTGGGGCACCAATAACACCGATAACCAGGCCCGCATCTGCCATTCCACGACGGTGTATGGCGTGGCGAGCACGTTCGGCTACGGGGCGATGACGAACTCCTACAACGACATGCACAACTGCAAGGCCATGCTCTTTCTGGGCAGTAACGCCGCCGAAGCCCACCCGGTCGCCATGCAGCACGTGCTGCGCGGCAAGGAAAACGGCGGCATCATGATCGTTGTCGATCCGCGCCGGACCCGCACAGCGGCCCATGCCGACATCTACGCCCGTCTCCGCCCCGGAACCGATATTCCCTTTATCTATGGGCTGCTCTGGCACATCTTCCGAAACGGCTGGGAGGATAAGGATTTCATCGCCAAACGCGTATGGGGAATGGACGACGTCCGGAAGGAGACGGAAAAATGGCCACCCGAGGTCGTCGCCGACGTCACCGGCATACCGAAGGAGAAGGTGTTCGAAATCGCCCAGACCATGGCGAAGAACAAGCCCAGTTCCATCGTCTGGTGCATGGGGGTGACCCAGCACCACATCGGCAACAACACCACGCGGCTCTTTTGCATTTTGCAGCTCGCCTTGGGAAACGTCGGGATGTCGGGCGGCGGTGCCAATATCTACCGCGGTCACGACAATGTCCAGGGAGCGACAGATGTGGGACCCAATTGCCACACCCTCTCCTGTTATTACGGTTTAGCCGAAGGCGCCTGGAAACATTGGGCCCGGGTCTGGGACGTCGACTACGAATGGATCAAGTCCCGCTTCGATATGAGCCAGCAGTACGATGCCGGCGGTGGCAAGATGGACTACCCGATGTATATTCCCGGCATCCCGGTGTCACGCTGGATCGACGGCGTGCTCGAAGACAAGAAGAACCTGTCGCAGCGCGACAACATTCGCGCCGTCTTCTTCCAGGGGCATGCCTGCAACAGCCAGACCCGCGGGACGCAGATGAAGAAGGCCCTGGAGAAGCTGGATATGCTCGTGATCTCCGATCCCCATCCGACCCATATGGCGGTGATGAGCGACCGGAAGAACGACACCTATCTGCTGCCGTCGTGCACCCAGTACGAGACCAGCGGGTCGGTCACGGCGTCGAACAGGTCGCTGCAATGGCGAGACAAGATCATCGAGCCGCTTTACGAGTCGCTGCCCGATCACGCGATCCTTTACAAACTGGCCAAGAAGCTCGGCTTTGCAAACGAGCTGTGCCGACACATCAAGGTGACGGGCGACGAGCCGCTGGTCGAGGACATCCTGCGAGAGATCAATCGCGGGGCCTGGACGATCGGCTATACCGGGCAGAGCCCGGAGCGCCTCAAGATGCACGCCAAGTACCGCGGCACCTTCGATACAACAACCCTCAAGGCGGAAGGCGGTCCGTGCAAAGGCGACTACTATGGCCTTCCCTGGCCCTGCTGGGGAACGCCCGAGATGAAGCATCCCGGCACACCTCTCCTCTATGATCCCAGCAAGCCCGTTGCCGAAGGCGGCCTGGTCTTCCGTGCTGCCTGGGGGACGGAGAGAAACGGCGAGAGCCTGCTTGCCAAAGGTGTCTACGCGAAAGGTTCGGAGATCAAAGATGGCTACCCCGAGTTCACTTCCGACCTGCTCAAAAAACTGGGCTGGTGGAACGACCTGACGCCGGCGGAAAAAAAGGAGGCCGAAGGCAAAAACTGGAAGACCGACCTTTCGGGTGGCATCCAGCGCGTTGCCATCAAACACGGCTGCGCGCCCTTCGGAAACGGTCGTGCCCGTTGCAACGTCCGGGAATATCCTGATCCCAACCCCATCCACCGGGAGCCCCTCTACACACCGCGTTTCGACCTCGTGAAAAAATATCCAACCTACGCGGACCGCAAGGCCTTCTACCGGGTGCCGACGCGCTACCAGTCGATCCAGTCCGTCAACCACAGCGCAAAGTACCCGCTCGTGTTCACGAGCGGCCGGCTGGTCGAATACGAGGGCGGCGGCGAGGAGACGCGCTCCAACCAGTGGCTCGCAAAACTGCGTCCGGAGATGTTTGCCGAAGTCAATCCGAAGGATGCGGCCGATGCCGGGATCTTCAACGGTCAGTATATCTGGCTGGAAGGCGCCGAAGGAGCCAGGATCAAGGTGCGGGCGTTGATTACCGAAAGGGTGGGGCCCGGCGTGGTCTGGACACCGTTTCATTTCGGCGGCTGGTTTCAGGGCAAGGACCTCTACGATCGTTATCCCGCCGGTACGGCGCCGTACGTACGGGGTGAGGCCTGCAACACAGCCACTACCTATGGATACGACTCGGTGACTCAGATGCAGGAAACCAAGGCGACTCTCTGCCGCATCACGCCGGCTTGAAAAGGAGGCTCATCATGGCGCGAATGAAATTTCTCTGCGATGCCGAACGCTGCATCAACTGCAATGCCTGCGTGACGGCCTGCAATAACGAACACGAGGTGCCTTGG
>JAQULV010000100.1 GCA_028718405.1 Smithellaceae bacterium | reverse complement strand
ATCACCGTATTTATCCATCAGATCGAGGAACTGATAGACACCTTTCTGTGGCTCGATCTTGCGGAACATCCCCTTCTTCACGAGAGGAAAGAGCTGCTTCTTCGGAAAGGGGAGGTAGTCGCTGATATGGCTGGTGATAATCGATCCCACCTTGGTCTTGTCCTGGAGCCCCTGGATGCGCGGCAAAAGGAGATCGAGGATGATCGCCACCTTGGCGTCGGAATCGTTGAGCTGGTAGGCGAGTTCGCGCTCGGTATAGAGCGGGTTGTTGTTCACCGCCACGGCGCCGATCCGGTGGATCGCGTAGTTAGCGATGACCGTCTGCGGCAGGTTGGGAAGGAGCAGCGCGACCTTGTCGCCTTTTCCCACGCCCAGATCGAGCAGTGCCTTGGCAAAGCGGTTGACGAGCCCATCCAGTTGTTTGTAGGTGATCCTCTTCCCCATGAGGATCAGGGCCTCCGTATTCGGGTGCAACAGCGCCGTCTTCGTCAGGGCTTCCGTGAGAGTTGTTTCTTCTATGTTGACTTCGCGGGGTACTTTGGGGTGGTAAGATTTGTACCAAGGTCTATCAGGCAGCATGGTTCCCTCCTTTTTGAAAAAGGTTCGACTTGCGCCAGCCTCGACTCAGTAACCAATCGTGACCTGCAATCCTTCCGCTTCTATTATTCGTGCCAGCTCCCCCAACCGTTCCTCCGTAGGCGGGATCAAGCCTTCCAGAGGATAGGTTCTTCCCAGGCACTCATATTTCTGCTTTCCCCATTCGTGGTAGCCGAGGAGCGATACCTTCTCGACGGCCAGTTTTGCTGTCCCTTTCGCCAGTCTCCGGATATCATCGGGCGAGTCGTTGAACCCGGGGATCACGGGCACCCTGATCCAAACCCTTGCGCCACTAGCCACGGTCACGCGGAGATTATCTTGAATGAGCCCGTTATCGACGCCGGTTAGGCTCTTATGTTCTTCCGCATCCAGGTGCTTCACGTCAAAGAGGACCAGGTCGGCGAATTCCAGCGCCTGCTCCAGCACCTCCCGGGCGACGTAGCCGCTCGTGTCGAGGGTGGTGTGCAGGCCGGACCTTTTGCATGCCTTCAGGACCTCTATGGCGAACTCACCCTGCATTAGAGGCTCGCCGCCGGAAAGCGTCATGCCGCCCGACGAGTTGAGATAGAAGATGTCGTCCTTTCTAACTTCCGTCAGGACCTCGGCCACGCCGAGCAAGCGGCCCGCCATCTCGAAGGCGCCCTTGGGGCACGCCGCGATACACTCGCCACAGGAGTCGCACATCTCGCGGTCGATCTCGAGCTTCTCTTCCTGCAACACGACGGCGCCCCTGGGGCAGGCGGCAACGCAGCTTCCGCAGAGGTCGCACTTCACCTTGCGGAACATCAGTTCCGGTCGCGGTTGCAGCGACTCCGGGTTGGAGCACCACTTGCAGCGCAGGGGGCACCCCTTGAGGAAGACGGTTGTCCTGATGCCGGGGCCGTCATGAATACTATAGCGCTGGATGCTGAACACCAACCCCCGTATGGTTTCGGAGACGGCAGAGGTCATGTCTTTTTCTTTCCAGGGCTCACAGGCACTGCGGCGTACGGGCGATAATGGAATCCTGGATGCTCCTGTCCAAATCGATAAAGTAGGCGGCAAAGCCGGCGACCCTCACCATCAGGTTGGGGTAGCGTTCGGGATTGGCCTGGGCGTCCTGGAGCGTCTCCCGGGCGACCGTCGTGAACTGGATATGGTGGATGCCCAGATCGCCGAAGGTCTTCAGGTACTGGGCAAAGGTCTCGGCGTTGTGGCCGGTCAAATAGTTGGGCATGAAGCTCTGGTTGAAAAGGTGGTTCCAGCTGATCAGCGGGTCCACCTTTGAGACCGACTTCAGAACCGCCGTGGGGCCCAGCTTGTCACGGCCCGCCATGGGCGAGATCGTCCCGTCGTTGAAGGGCTCGCACATGTCGCGTCCATCGGGGGTGGCGGCGCAGACGCGACCGAAGCTCCACCAAGCGGTGGCCGCCGTGCCGTCGGCGATGACGGGTGTTCCGCGGTTGGTCTTGCATTTGGAGGTCTCGTCGGATATCCGGCGTGCCAGCTCGCGGGAGACGAGATCGACGTAATCGTCGTCGTTTCCGAACTTGGGGGCGTCAAGACACATCTTCTTCAGTTTCTCGTATCCCTTCCAGTTGGCCTTGAGAGCCGCGAGCAGTTCTTCCATCGTCGCCTTCTTTTCGTCGAAGACGATCTTTTTCACCGCCGCCAGAGAGTCGGCCGTGGTGTTGAGGCCGAAGAGCGTGATATCACGGTAGTCGGGCTTGTAGTTCCATTCGCGTACGTCCTGAGCGCGGGTGATGCAGTCGTCGATGAGCGACGAGAGAAACGGCCGCGGGGCGTACTCCTCGTAGAGTGCGTCGGCGATGTTGCCCACAAGCGTGAGCCGATGGATGACCCAACTGTAGTTCTCCACAGCGGCGTCCATGAGCTCTTCCATGGAGGAAAGCTTTTTCGGATCGATTGTTCTTCTTCCTGCCTTTTTGTAGATCGCCAGCGGGTCCATGCCCAGCGCCTGCGTGAAGCACAGGGCGATGGGGACGCCGCTTGCCCAGGCGGAGATGTGGCTGAAATTCTTGCCGGGGATCGTGGGGACCATGCAGTTGTTAATCGAGTAAAGCCGTGCATCCTCCAACGGACAACCCAGCTTCAGGAGCCTGGGGACGTTCACCTTGTCGTTGAAGATGGCGGGCTGCGGCATCCCTGAGGCCATGAGCTCTATCGCCTTGGCCACGAGTTTCTTGGGCATCTTGTCATGCCAGCGCAGCGCCAGCGGCGGGACGATGGCGCGGATGCCGAGCGTCGCGTCCAGCAGGATATAGCTCATCTCGTTGGTGATGTCGTTGCCGTCGGCGTCGGTCCCGCCCAAGGTCACTGTCTGGAAGCCCAGGGTTCCGCCGCCGAAGCCGGACCAGATAGGCGGATGGAGGAAGCCCGTCTCCTGGAACTTGACGAAGAGAAACTCGACCAGCTCCTGGGCTTGATCTCTCGTGATCTTGCCGGCGGCCAAGTCGCGCTCGTAATAGGGGTTGAAGACGACGTCAAAGCGGACGCCCGATCCCACCTGGGGCAGGTCGATGAAATTGATGATGAGGTGTATTAACCAGTAGCACTGGAGCGCCTCCTGGAGGTTGCGCGCGGGATGTTCGGGCACGTGTTCGCAGGCGGCGATGATCGACTCCAGCTCGGCTTTCCGGGCGGGGTCCTTTTCTTTGGCGGCTAGTTCCTTGGCCAGCGCCGCGTAGCGTTTACCCCAGCGGATTGCGGCTTCCAGCGTGATGAGGGCGCCTTCGAGGAAATTCTTCTTCTTCAGGAACTCCTGGCCGGTCATGGTCTCAGCCAGGTAATCCTTGTCCAGTGTTTCCAGCCGCTGCTTCGTTTCGGCGATGAGACCGGAAAGGCCTACCGACAAGATCTTTTCGTAGTTGGGCGTCGAGGCCTCGTAGTTGAAAACCCAGAATACCTCCGTCAACTCTTTGGGGAGGTAGCTTCTCATCCGGTGATGGATCGACTTGTCACCCCAGTAGTTTCCTATTTCCTGCAGCTCGGCCCTTCCCTCGTCGGTCAAAAGATTTGCGTAAACCTGTCCCGGTGCCGTCTCCCGGGCGATCCATTTCCAGGCGAGTTCCGGATAGAAAGGAACGGAATCCTTGTTGGAGCAATAGTTGCCCACGATGATCTCCTCGGGATTGATGTAGATCGTCATGTTGTCCAAGATGTGGGCCAGGGCCTTGGCGCGCCTGATACCCATGGGCTCGCCCTCGGTGGCGCGGTAGGACTTGGTTAAGAGCCTCGCCCTCTCCAAATCGATGGACCAACTGAGACCAGGCCTTGTGGAGCGCGCATCATCGCTGAGCTCCTGCAGGGCGACCTGCTGGGCCTTGATCGGGGTATTCACCATGAGCCGTTGAGTTCGGTACGACATGACGATCCTCCTTCTTCAATAGTGCCGGGCTAAGCTGTGGGTTACGTTTTAGAGATACGAATTGCCGCGCTTTATGGAACAGAGGACGCAATAAAGGTACAAGGGAGACTGGCGCCGGTCGGAATGAGCGTCTGCGAGGGTTCGGAATTTCTACGGGCCTTCTCCGTAGGGGATATCATCGGATTGTTCCATTCAATGATTCAATCATTTGATGGAGAAACCGTAATAAGAAAAGGGGGGGATTGTCAAGCTAATTTTGCAGGTTTTTTGGCGGTAAAATAATCTTGAAATTATAACTACATAACCGGCCAACCCCCGCCGTCCCGTGGGGCGGCCGCGTTGCCGTTGTCGCGGGTAGGTGGCCCCTCTGTGTGTCCGGAACGAGGGGCGCGGTTTTGTTTAGAGATCCTTCACCTCTTTGTAGATCTTCAGACGGCCGTCCTTGATAAGGGCGGCCTTGGTGTCCTTCAGCCAGGAGCTGACGGCCGTTGCCCGCTTCATGCGCAGCAACGCCAGTTTGAGTGCCTGTTTCTTGGCTTCAAAATCCGCCACGGAAGCGGGTTCCAGCGCCTTAAAGCGGATGATCACGGAGTCGTCTCCCATATTGAGGGGGCCTTCTGGATAAGGCGATTTATCCGATATCTGAAACATCGCCTCCTGTATCTGGCGGGAGGCTCCCAGTTTCGGCGCCGGTCCAGCCGGAAGGAAGAACCCCGTTTCCTGGATCTGGAGACCTTGCTTGGCAGCCAGCGCGGTGAAACTCCCGCCCTTTTTGAGGGCGGCGAATGCCGCCTCCGCGGCACTTCGGCAACGACTGCGCGATTCGGCATCGAGGTAGCCTCTTTCTACCTCCGCCCGCACGTCTTTGAGCAGCGGCACGTAAGGGGCCTTCTTGTCGACGACCTTCACGACGTAATAGGCGCTGTCCGATGAAAGGACCTGGCCGATTTCGTTTTTGTCCAAACTGAAGAACGTCGAAAATTCCTTCAGCCCCTTGAACTCGGCAGGGATGTTCCGCGAGGTGAAGTAGTCGGTGGTATGGACGGCAAGCTTGTTCTTAGCCGCGTAAGCGTCGAAGTTCTCTTCCTGGTAGATCGTGTCATGGGCCCGCTTGGCTTCGTCGCCGGCCCGGTACATACCGCCGATCTGCTGCATCTCGGAAGCAATCTTGCCTCTTACCTGGTTAAGGGACAGGGTCTTTCCGCCCTGCAAAAATCTGTCGCGGTGGCGGTCGTAATAGTCGGCGATCTCGGCCTCGGTGACCTTCGATCCGGAGCCGTACGCGCCGCCGGGAAAGACAATGTAGCTCACCTTGATTTGCTCGGGGACCCGGAATTCATCACCGTGGGTCTTCAGGTAACCTTCGAGATCGGCATCGGTGGGAGAGAGCCTGGCCCGGAAATCGCGGGCGGCGAAGGTGATGAACTCGGCGTTGATCTTGTCGGCCTGCGCACGATAGACATCCAAGACCTCGCGGTCTGAGACGTGCATGCCTTCCTGGATCAGCTGGCTGAGCCTTCCTATGGTGAGGTTCTTGCGCTGGGCGGCTTCGAATTCCTCGGGGGTCATCTTGTTGTAACGCAGCAGCTCCTCGTAGATCCTCTGATCGAAGGCGCCTCCCCTCTGGAAGGCCGGATACGAAAGGATCATGTTTTTAACCTCTTCGTCGCTCACCTGAATTTTCATGTCTTCCGCCTTTTGCATCATCACGGCCTGGTTGATGAGGTCGTCATAGGCTTGCTGTTTGAGGTTGAGCTGTTTGAGGACTTCGTCGGTCAGGGCGCCCTGGAAGCGTTCCCGGTAGGCGTCCAGGAGCCGTTCGTATTCGCGTTGATATTCCACGTAGCTGATGGTTTTGTTGTCGAGGGCGGCGATAGAATCGGCCTTCTGGCGGCCGCGCGTAGAACCGAAGTAGAGAACGAAGACGACGATGATGATTCCCAGGATCACCTTCATGAGCCAGTTCCTGGCATGTTTTCTCATGAGTTCCAGCATAGATTTGCACCCTCAGAATTTAGTTCGTCGGCAGGCGGCGAAAAGGGG
>JAQULV010000099.1 GCA_028718405.1 Smithellaceae bacterium | reverse complement strand
AGACCGACATCTTCCACAACATGGCCTCGCTACCGTCGGCCATTCCCGGCCGCTATTTTATCGCCAACGAGCAGGAAACGGCCGGCGCCTACCTAACCTTCCTCAGGGACAACATCGTCTACCATAAGGACGAACTGCTTCGCGAAGAGAAGGTCCCCAACGTCTACAAGATATTCGACAAAATCGTAGAGCAGGTGCCGGCGGGGTCCAACAAGCTGATCGTCACTCCCTGGCTTTACGGGGAGAGAACGCCCGTGGAGAGCCACACGCTTCGCGCCGGCATCTACAACATGTCGCTGAGCACCACCCGTTCGGATATAGTAAGGGCCGTCTTTGAAGGGGTCGCCTTCAACGCCCGCTGGATCCTCATGTACGTGGAGAAGTTCATCGCCAGGAAGATGGAGACGGTCAACATCATCGGCGGCGGCGGCAACTCCAACATCTGGTGCCAGATTTTTGCCGATATCATGGACCGCAAGATCGGTCAGGTGAAGGATCCCATCCAGGCCAACGCCAAAGGAACGGCTTTCCTTGCCTCAGCCGCGCTGGGGTATATCCGTTACGAAGACATCGCCAAGTACACCCAGTTGGAAAAGGTCTACGAACCGAATCCGACCAACAGGAAGATATACGATGAGCTATTCGCGGAATTTTTGAACATCTACAAACAGAACAATGGCATTTACGCAAGATTGAATCGCAGCCACTAAACGATATCTAATTTTTGAAAGGAGTAGATTTATGGAGAAGTATGCAGACAGCCCCTATGCCCTCCCCGAGGGGATAGACATGGAGAAGCACATCATCGCCACGTACTATACGTCCTGGCCGAAGGAACTCAACATCGACGCCATGTCGCCCGTCCTGGCGATCGAGCAGTCCACCGGCACTTGGACCCCGACCCCGATGGAAACCCCGGAGATCCGCGCCGCGCATGTGGCCAAGGTCATCGGTGTCTACGAGACGCCTTTCTATGAATGGAGAGTGGAGCCTGGTGTCACTGACCGGCACTACGTGATCCAGTTGGCCTTCCCTTCCGCCAACATCGAAAGCCAGATCCCCATGCTGTTCACCGCCGCCATCGGTAACATCTCCATGGCCGGCAAACTCAAGCTCATCGACATCCGGATGCCCAAGGACGTCCTGGCCGGCTACCAGGGCCCCAAGTTCGGCATCGACGGCATCTACAAAGCCCTGGGCATCAAGAAGCGCCGTCCGCTGCTCAACAACATGATCAAACCCTGCAGCGGCTATCCTCTGGAAGTGGGCGCCGACCTGTTCCGCAAGGCGGCACTGGGCGGATGCGACGTCGTCAAAGATGACGAACTGATCGGCGACATGAAGTACAACGGCGTCCTCCAGCGCGTGAAGGCCTATCTGAAGATCGAGAAGGAGGTTTTCGAGGAAACGGGCGAGCACACCCTCTACACGGTCAACGTCACCGACCGCCTCCCCAAGATGTTCGAACTGGCGAAGGCAGTGAAGGACGCCGGCGGAAACGCCCTGATGGTGAACTACTGGGCCATCGGCCCCGAGGCCATGAGGGCCCTGGCGGAAGACAAGAATATCAATCTGCCGATCATCGCCCACATGGACTTCTCGGGTGCCCTCTACATGTCGCCTGAATACGGTATGTCCTCGCACCTCGTGCTGGGCAAGATCCCGAGGCTTTGCGGCGCCGACATGCTGGTCCTGCCCTTCGCACTCGGCGGCAAGGCCATGTGGCTGATGGAGAGATTCTCCGAAACCGCCCGCAGCCTCACCTACCCGATGGCAAACCTCAAACCCACGATGCCCATGCCTTCCGGCGGCATCACCCCGGCTAATGTGCCCGACACGATCAGGGAACTCGGTACGGACATCATGATCGGCTCCGGCGGCGGCATCCACGCCCACCCGCTGGGAACCGTCGCGGGTGCAAAGGCCTTCCGTCAGGCCATCGATGCGGTAATGAAGGGTGTCCCGATCGCCGAATACGGCAAGGAGCACGAGGAACTGGGACGTGCCCTCGGCACTTGGGGCGTCAAAACGGAGTTCAAGATCTGATCTAATTGACTCCGCAAACGTAGCTTTCAACAATGAGGGGGTACCCCACCGGGGGTGCCCCCTTTCATTTCCCCCACACGCGGCCCTCTATCGCTTGACCTTCATCAATCTTTCCGCCTCCTCGACGAAGCAGCCGCACATGATCCCGCGCAGCAGGATCGTTGCAGCCCGTTGCGCGGTACGCACGTTGCACTCCGCCCGCAATTCCTGCCAGACGCGGCGCATCAAGGAAAGGTCGAGATATTGGCATACATCGGTATTGTCTTTCAAGCGCACAAGGGTTGCCTCCATCTCCTCGCTGTGGTGCAGGAGTCGCAGCGCAACGTCCGCCGCCTGTCCCCCCCGGACGGTGTTCCACTGCATTTCAGGAGGAAGGATGCCCTCCATGGCCCTTCGCATAACCATGCGTTGGCCACCGTTATAGGCATATTGTTCGTCGGGAATGCTGAGACAATACTGGATAAGGCGAATGTCGGCTGTCGGGTCCCTTACCTCCATCCCGAAGGAGTTCCCGAACGCATGCCATATCGGACCGACCATCGTCCCGTTGTGGACAAGTGTCAGACGCCGCTCATCAAAGGGCCGGATCGCCCTGCTGAATGTCGGATCATGCCCTGTCAGCTTCATTGCTTGATGCAAGCCGCTCCTGGCGGCAAAGTTATGATTAATTGCGGCGTAATCGCTCCAGGGAAAGGCATCCGTTCGAATTGATCTCTGGAGGTTTTTTAAAAAGGGAACGATGACCGGCATGACCAGACGCCCTGCAATCGTCCTAATCCACGAGCGACCGCTTCGCCTCTTAAACTGCGCCATGGCTCTTATCCCCTCATCCCATCTGCCGCCAAGGAATAGCCATAGGATGCGGTCCCGACCGCCGCTCCACGATACGCCGCCATTGCCCAACTGACCGGTAAGCATCACACCGATACCGCGCTCCTTTGCCGCATCGTGGAGGGCCATGATCCAGAATTCGTTGGCCACCGCGTGCTGGGGGGAAGGAAGAATGGTGATGGCCCTCACGATGCCGGACAGGGGAGACACGGAAGCGGCGTCTATCGCACAGTGCTCGATATTGTCGTGCCGTTCAGCAACGGCCCGGGCCAGGGGCCATTCATCGGCCAATTTCCCCGTGACAAGCTGCTCGGCAGGGAAAAGTGGTACTGAGGTGAAGGCGGTCAGTGTCCGTCCCTCTTCTCTCAATGCCCGAGCCGCCAGGGCGGTCACGGAACCGGAGTCCAAACCGGCACTCAAGGTTGTTCCGACGGGGTAACGGGAGCGAAGGCGCACTTTCACGGCCGTACGATAGTATTCCAGAAAGCCCGCTATATACTCTTCGTCTGTCCAGCCGCGATTTGGGCTGGTTTCCGTCAGCTCCCAATAACGCCTCAACTGTACCCCCTCCGGATTAATCGTCAGGACATGGCCGGGTGTGATCATCTTAACACCCAACCAGCAGGTGTCATCCTCGTTTCCCTTGGGGAAAATAGTGAGATAAGAAGCGATATATTGTTCGCTGATGCGCCGTTCTACGGCCTCCAGGGAGAACAGCGCCTCCGGATCCGAAGAAAAGGCGACAAGTGGCGGACGATGGCAGTAATAGAGGCCTGTATTGCCCAACCTGTCCCGCGCTATAAGCAGCTTGCGCCGCGAATGGTTCCAGACAGCGAAGGACCAGTCACCGAAGAGGTGATGGAAAGCACCCTCACCCCATTTACGGTATGCGTACATGGCAAGCATGGCGTCAGAATGGGTTGGACGTTCCGCAACCGAAATACCGAAGATGTCACAAAGCTCATCCCGGTTGTCGAGACGGGCAGCAGCCGTGAACAGATCCCCGCTTCTTTCATCACAACGGGGTAGGGATTCGTGGACCGCTTCGGGAGTAATGGCCATCCTTGACATCCCAAGGACGGCGGCATCGCCTCCGATGGTGGAGATTCCGTCGCCCCCCCAGTGTCTCATCGCATGGCCCATCGCCTCTCCCGTTTCGGGGGGTAGTGGCCGCCCATCCAGATAGACACACCCGAAGATGCCGCTCATCTATTAATCCTTCACCAATACCGACACTGATTATCCTTAGCCGACTATGACGGACTATAAGTCAGGGAGTTACCTGTTGTCAACGCATGGATATGCGTAAGCCCCGTCTGCTGCTTGTAAGATTTTGCTTGACGCGGGAACCCCATACCGCTAATAAAATAAGTAACTAATCAGATTAATAAAGGTTCAACGATGAATGTCTCATCAGAGGTTTCCGTTGTGCGCATTCCCGATCCTGTCACCGCCCCAGTGGGAGATGAGTTGGTCATGTTCAGTGCGGCGCAGGGAAAGTACTACGGGCTAAACGAGGTCGCGAGTGTGATCTGGCAGAGGATCGAGCAGCCGATGAACGTTGCCCTTCTCTGCGAAGAACTACAACGGGCCTTTGATGTGACCGAGGAGCAATGCAGAGAAGATATATTGCCGTACCTGGACGAACTCTACACCAAGGGTCTCATCCGGATACTGCCCCCACCTTAGGAAGGAAAGGAGGACATTTCATGGAAGAAAGGAAGTCATCGCAAACAAAAGTCGACGATGATCGCTGCGAGAACCGTCGCCCTTGGGTCAAACCCACCATCATAGAAGAGGACTATGACGTTACGAAGAACAGCACCTTTAACATACTCGCTAATGATGGCACTGCGCTGTATTCGTGAGAAGTAAGGTTTCTTATCGCCGCCGGCCGGTACAATGTTTGATTGATAGAGGAATTCTTTTCGTAAGGCCATTTGATGCCGAGCTGGTTATTCGTCTCGAAGGAACGGCAAGACGAATTTGGGAATTACTGGAATATCCAATTGACCTGCCGGAGATCGCGGACAAACTGGCGGTCGAATTTTCCGGGACAGCGGACAAGATACGGGCCGACGTAGAGGAGTTTGTCGAGTTATTGCTCGGCAAGGGAATAGTGGCGGTTTGCGACACTCCGACAGTTGCGGAACAGCAACGCACGCGTTATCTTTATTTATTAAAGCGGGCTCTCCTGAATATGATCTATCCGGAACACGAGCTCCGGATCAGCCACCTTCGAAGGTTTCGCACCGTAGCTGACCAATCGAAGGATGACTGGCGGGAAGAGACACGTTTTCTCCGTGATATACGCTACCGGCATCCCGATGCCTATGGTGCTCTCGCTGACGCCAAGCAGGACTGCATCTCAGGTGTCACGGCTCAGATACCCTTTTGCTTTCCCCATACCATGTTGGGGCTTTCGGGTCTCGATAATCTGGAGCGTTGCGCGGAGCAGGTGTTCGCAGAAGAAATCCCAGGTGATTTTCTGGAAGCCGGCGTCTGCCAGGGAGGGGCGGCAATCTTTCTGCGGGCGTTACAGGTCGCCTTCGGGCAGGAAGACCGCCGTGTCTGGGTTGCCGATTCTTTCCAGGGACTGCCTGCACCACAAACCAAGGTTGACCGTGCTTCAGGCATAGATTTCTCCGAATCCAACATGCCTGGCGTAGCTTTCAGCTTACAAGGGGTCCGGGATAATTTCCTGCGCTACAATCTTTTGGACGAGGGCGTGCTCTTTCTCCCTGGCTGGTTTGAGGAGACTCTACGTCGTGCCGCCATTGGACCACTAGCCATCCTACGGCTCGACGCCGATCTTTATTCCTCCACCCAGGAAGTCCTTGAATGTCTCTACGACAAGGTTTTGCCGGGCGGGTTCGTAATTATTGATGATTACGGAATTTACCCTTTCTGCCGTCAGGCAGTAGACGAGTTTCGGCAGGAAAGGAGCATACGTGCCCCCTTGACGTACGCGGACCGGACCGTCGTTTACTGGCGAAAAGAGGATGAATGAAGGGATGAAGGAGATCCGCCGCCGCTATCGGATATACGGACTGAAAGTGGCAAGCGAAATTCCTCTTCCCTGCCCCCCCGCTAAGGAAACTGCAACAAACCTCACGATATATTGGCAAGGTTCTACCCTGACCACCCTGCCTCCA
>JAQULV010000098.1 GCA_028718405.1 Smithellaceae bacterium | reverse complement strand
GAAGGCTGCGAGAAACTGATCCACCTGGGGGATTTCTGCGACACCAACCGCCGCGGCCAGCTCGAAGACATCGTCTCACTCTTTGCGGAAAAAGGGGTGCAGACCGTCAAGGGGAACAACGATTACCTGATTGAGCTCTCTGCGGCCCACAGCGTGAAGACGGGAGACCTCAGCCAGGGGCCGCTTTACCGGTTTCTCAAGGACGTCCCCATGAAGATCGAATTTGAGGATGTCTGCTTCGCCCACTCCTTCCCCTTCGATTACCTGCGCGCCTTCTACGAACCCATCGACGTCGGTTCCGCCGAGAGGGCGGCGTTTCTCTTTCAGCAAATGCCGTACCGCATTCTTTTTTGCGGTCACTCCCATATGCCGGTTTACTTTCGCCTGAGCATTCCCGACGGCGTGTTGCGCAAGCTCACCGCCCCGGGGGAGCATCTCCTCGTCGAGAAGGCGAGCCGCTACATATTCGTGGTCGGCTCCGCCGACGAGGGGGAGTGCGCGGTCTTCGATCTGCAAAGTTCCATCTACGAACGCATCAGAATCTGTTGATCCAAACGGAGGAACCCATGGAAGTCTACGGTTTGAGCAAGGACCTGGAGGCCTTCTCGCGGCTCGTCCCCGACAGGCAGGAGCGAATCACGAGATCCTCGGCGGAGCCGACGGGCGCCGACCCCATCAACGACTTGGCGGCGAGGCTCCATCCCTCGGCATTGAAGCTCCTCATTAAGGAGATCCGCGACGAGACCGCTACCGTCCGGACCTTCCGTCTGGTCATGCCTCCCGGCGCCGCTAGCGAACTGCCCGTCTTTCAGGCCGGCCAATATATCAGCGTCAAGGCTCAGGTGAACGATTCCTGGATCACGAGGCCCTACTCCCTGGCCTCGGCCCCGTCCGATGCCCGCGGGAAAGACGGCTACTACGAGATCACGATCCGCAGAAAGGAAGGCGGGCTCCTCACCGCATACATCTGGGAGCAATGGAAGGAAGGGACAACCGTCGACGCCTCGGGTCCCCACGGCACCTTCTATCATGAGCCCCTGCGCGACACGAAGGCGATCATCGCCCTGGCGGGCGGGACCGGTGTCGCTCCCATCCGTTCGATACTGCGCGAAGTCGCCGCCGGCGGCATGGACGTCAATGTGACTCTTCTCTGCGGCATCCGGACCCCCGGGGAACTTCTTTACAAACGCGAGCTTGACGAACTGGCGAAGAATCATCCCGACCGGATCAAGACGGCCTACATCTGCAGTGAGCCCGATATCGGCTGGAACGGCCCGCGGGGATTCATCACTGCATCGTGCATCAGTGAGAGTATCGCCGATATCAAGGGCAAGACCTTCTTCGTCTGCGGCCCGCCGGAAATGCACGACTTCCTGGAGGAGGAGCTCGATGTCCTGGACATTCCCCTGCGCCGGATACGCAAGGAAGCACCGGGCCAGGATGCCGACATCACGCGAAGGGCGGGTTTCCCCGAACAGAATAAAGACATGACCTATTCGCTCAAGGTCCGCCTGGGGACGCAGGTGAAACGCGTCCCCGCCCGCACCAGCGAGACGGTGCTTGTGGCTCTGGAGCGGGCGGGCATCGGACCCGACGCCCAATGCCGATCCGGTGAGTGCGGCTTCTGCCGATCGCTTCTTATCTCAGGCAACGTCTTTACGAAGCCCGACTACGACGGCAGACGGGCCGCCGACAAGAAGTTCGGTTTCTTCCATCCCTGCGCGTCCTATCCCCTATCCGACCTCGAAATCAAAATACCGCTGACTGGCGCTGCCTCAGGGGTAAGCGCCGACGTCGTAAAGAAGAGAGAGACCCACTTCGATGAGTCCTACGATGCCGTTGTCATCGGCGCCGGCAACGGCGGACTCGCCGCCGCCCTGAAGCTCGCCTCCGACAAGGCCAAGGTACTGCTCTTGGAGCAGCACAACATCCCGGGAGGGTTCGCCACGAGCTTCACCCGGGGACGCTTCGAGTTCGAGACGTCTCTTCATGAGTTGTCCAACGTGGGTTCCGACGCGGACAAAGGATTCGTAAGACGTTTCTATCAGGACGAGGGCAAGGTGGACGTGGAGTTTGTGCCCGTGCCTGAGGCCTACCATCTGATGCTCACGGACTCCGGGCTCGACGTGGTTCTCCCCTTCGGGATCGATAACTTCATCGCCGCCGTGGAAAAGGCGGCGCCGGGAAGCAAACAGGCGCTTGAGGCCTATCTCAATGTCTGCAAGGAGGTCTACGACGGTATCGGCTACGTGAGCCGGATGAAGGGCGTTCCCGACGGCAAGGTCCTGGTCGAGAAGTACCAGGCCTTCCTTACGACGGCCGGCTACACCGTGAAGGAGGTGACGGACAAGTTCGGCTTCTCCCAGCGGGCCCTGCAGATGATCTATCCTTACTGGTGCTACCTGGGTCTTCCCGTGTCGCGCCTTGCCTTCACGATCTGGGCAATCGTCCTTTACGACTACCTGTCCAAAGGCGCCTATATCCCGCGGCTTACGTCCCACGGGCTTTCCACCGCCATCGACGCGCGGATCAGGGAGTTGGGCGGACATACGGAGTACAACACGAAGGTCGAGAAGATCCTCGTCGAAGAAGACCGGATCGTAGGCGTTGAGACCGCCGCCGGTGAGCGGATCAGGACGACGCAGGTGATCGCCAACGCGTCACCGCATCTCGTCTTCGGAAAGCTCATCTCGCCCCGCGAGGCGGTGCCCGAGGAGGCGTGGCGGCTTCTCAATTCGCGCTCCATCGGCGGTAGCGCGATCGTCGTTTACCTGGGACTCGACGCGCCGCCGGAGAGCCTGGGCATCAAGAGCTACGGATACTTCATCGGACCGTCCCTCGATACGGAAGAGATCTATAAGAACTTTCTTTCCTTCGAGCCGCCGCAGATGCAGGCCACGGTCTGCTTGAACAAGGCCAACCCCGAATGTTCGCCCCCGGGGACGACAATCCTGTCCATGACGTCGCTCGTGGGACCGGACGTGTGGAAGGACGTGCGGCCCGAGGATTACCAGAAGGCAAAGGAGCGTTACGCCCGCGCTATGATCGAGCAGTTCAGCAAGGTCGTAGGAGTCGACATCTCGTCGCACATCGAAGAGATCGAGATCGCCGCCCCCCCGACCTTCGCGCGCTACACCGGATCGTATAAGGGCGGAATCTACGGCTACGAGCAGGACCCGTGGGATTCCGTGATCGCCCGCTCCATGAACATGATGCAGGAGCGATACATCAAGGGGCTCACCTTCGCCGGCGGCTACGCCGCCATGGGAAGCGGCTACGAATCGACCATCCTCTCCGGCCGCACGGCCGCCCAGATGGTCCTGGCCCGATTGAAGAAGGGATGAGCAAAACGTTCTCTAGTCTCGCAGATAAGCGGATCAAAGGAGGGTGCATGGAATTCGACTTTGCCGTCATCGGGAGCGGTTTTGGGGGAAGTGTCTCGGCGCTGAGGCTGGCGGAAAAAGGATACAGCGTCGTTGTGCTGGAAAAGGGCAAATGGGTAACACCCCTCGACATGGAAGAGGCGTCCCGGAACCTCGGCAGTCTCATGTGGAATCCGGCTCTCGGCATGAAGGGCTTCTTCACCTACGACTTCTTCCGGCATGTGACGATCGTCGGCGGCGTCGGCGTGGGTGGCGGAAGCATTGTCTATGCGGCCACTACCCTGCGCCCCAAGGAAGCCTTTTACCAAGATCCTTCCTGGAGCAAACTGGGGATCGACTGGGAAAAAGAGCTGCGGCCCCATTACGACACGGCCTCGCAGATGCTGGGCGTCGTCACGAATCCCAGTCTGGATGTCATGGATGATTACCTGAGGGAAACCGCCAACCGTATGGGAGCCGGCGATACCTTCGGGCCCACGGAAAACGGGATATACTTCGGGTCCCCCGAGGTGGTCGCCGACGATCCGTTCTTTTCCGGCCGGGGTCCCTCGCGCGCGGGTTGTTACCTCTGCGGCGAATGCCTCACCGGTTGCAAGCACGGCTCCAAGAACAGCCTCGACAAGAACTATCTCTACCTGGCCCAGAAGTACGGGGCGACGATCCTCCCCTACCGGGAAGTGACGAGCATCGTCCCGCAGTCCGGTGGTGGTTACGTGCTCAAGCTGAAGGATACTTCCGGCCTGACGAGAAAAGTCCCGCCGCTCAAGGCAGGCAGGGTTGTCGTCGCCGCCGGGGTCCTGGGAACGCTGAAGCTTCTGTTCAATTGCAAGAATGTCATGAAGACCCTGCCGAAGATCTCCGATAAGCTGGGCGTAGTCGTGAGGACGAACAGCGAATCGATTGTCGGCGTTCTGCCGAAAAAAGAAGACCTGGACCTTTCGCGGGGCACGACGATCTCGTCGGATTTTTATCCCGATCAGTTCACGCATATCACGCAGAATCGCTTCCCCACGGGCTATGACTTCATGAAATATTTCAGCGTGCCGCTCGTGGATTGCCCCAATCCCGTGCGGAGATCGCTTCTCACTTTAGGGAAGATGGTCGCCCATCCCGCGGATATTTATCGCCGGCTTTTTGCGAAGAAGTGGAACAAGCGCATCATCGTTCTCACTGTGATGCAGAATCACGACAACCAGCTCTCCTTTGAGTACGGCCGGAGCTCGCTCTTCGGCTATCTGAAGCGACGCCTCAAGTCAAAAAGGGTGAAGGGAAAAGAGGCCCCCGTCAATATCCCCGTCGCTAATAAGGCCTGCGCCGTCCTGGCGGAGGTGGCCGACGGGCTCCCGATCAACGTGAGCAACGAAAGCCTCATGAACATGTCCACAACCGCCCATATCCTGGGCGGATGCCACATGGGGTCTTCGCGGGACAACGGCGTCATCGATACGTCCCACGCTGTCTTCGATTATCCCGGGCTCTACGTCGTCGACGGTGCAGCCGTCTCCGCCAACGTGGGTGTGAACCCGGCGCTCACGATCACGGCCTTGGCCGAGCGCGCCATGAGCCTGATCCCGGAGAAAAAAATAGCGTCCCGAGATTGATTCCCGGAAGCGATCTGCCGAGAAGGTGAGCGCGTCGGTTTCAGCCCCAATCGGTCCGGAAGCCGGTGCCGCCTTTCGGCCAAGAGAAACGTACGGCGTCCTGAGAGCAAACGTACCAGCACGATCCGCATTCCATGCACAGATCCAGGTTCTTGATGCGGGCTTTCTTGTCGGCAATCTCGTAACACTCGCCAAGACAAACTTTCATGCAATCGCCACAGCCCGTGCATTTTTCTGCCTCCACCGTGATGAAATTCCCGCCATCGCCACGCCATTGTACTCCCGGGAATTTTTCCGAAACGCGCGTCTTCTTATCTGAAGCTTCCATGGTCACACCTCGAAAAGAGAGGGATTGGTGTTGATCGCCCGGTCCACTCGGAGCTGGCTGCGTCGCGCCGACCAGGGCGATATCCTTTTCAACAGGCGGGTATAGGCCGGTTCGATCGCCGGCAGCACCGACTTGAAGGCGCTGTTCAAGGTCCCGGCCACCGGCAGAAGCGCCAGCGCCAGCAGCCACATGACCGGAGTGAGCACAAACCTTCCGAGTCGGAAACGCAGACGGAACCAGGCATCGCCTTTCCTGCGTGTGTTCTCAGCGGGCGGGGTGGCAGATTGCGCATAATCGAAGCGCGCGTGATGCCAGTTATAATAGTAACGATAGAACATCTTGCGCCATTTCGTGACAATGCCGGGGTTCTTGACGATGTGACGACACATGGTCAGTATCAGCGGAGTGGCACAATGCGCCATGGCGCCCAACCCCCAACCGCCGTGGACGTACTCCCTCAACTTCGGGAGACTGTGTTCCTGCTGGGCATAGCGAAGGTTGAAACGGTTCGTGGCGGTGATAGACCACTGCAGGATCGGATGGGCCTTAATCCGGCGGTCGTAACGTGCAAGGAAGCGGGCCGATGTGTCCCCGGCCCGCAAGGCCTCAATGGCGACGTCGGCCGCGATATCCGCCGATATCCATGCCGCCGGTACGCCGTCGCAGAGTTCGGTACTTTCCAGGCCCGCGGCGTCGCCCACTAGAATCATGCCGTCGGTGTGGTTCGGCATGGACCGCAGGTCGGGGTCCAGGCCCACGAATATCCCGAAGCCCTCCCACATG
>JAQULV010000097.1 GCA_028718405.1 Smithellaceae bacterium | reverse complement strand
CCTCTACGCCCCCGGTCTGCTGGCGGGAAACATTATTCTCCTGGGATTGGTAGGAATCGTCGTGAGCCGCGGCATTGCTAAGGCCGAGGCCGTGCCCTTTATCATGGAACTTCCCCTTTACCACCGTCCCGATCCCCAAACGATCGGTTTTGCCATCTGGGTGAGGACGATCGCTTTCGTGAAGAAAGCGGGGACCGTTATCCTGGCGGTGTCGGTTATCGTTTGGCTGCTTTCCTACCTGCCCGAGGGACGTGTGGACGATAGCCTCCTCGCTTCGCTGGGGCGATTGCTGGCGCCCATCGGCGCGCCCATGGGGTTGGATTGGAAGATGGTGACGGCCCTTTTGACGAGCATCGTTGCCAAAGAGAACGTATTGGCCACGTTGGGGGTTCTCTACGGCGTGGGAGAAAAGGGCTTGGTCGCGGTTCTGCCGACCGTGATGAGCCGTTCGTCGGCCCTCGCGCTGCTCACGGTATTGATGCTGTTCATCCCCTGTGCGGCTACCTTTGCCGTGATGAGAAGGGAGATGGCGGAGCGCCGGTGGTTTATCGCTTCGCTCCTCACGATGTTGGGCCTTTCCGGTGTAATGGGCGCTGTCGTCTACCACGTTGCCCTATGGCTTGGTTTCTAATGCGCCCACAGAACACCAGAATATGTATGGTTTCCCCTTAGAGCGTAATCAGTATTGCTGATCTTATATCCATTACTTACGGATTGTGGGCGAAGCCGGTACTTTTATTAATGTGGCCGATGTCGTCTGGAAAGTCATATTAGCCCCATTGCTTGTCCCGCCGCCGTTAACCGCTACGAGACGGTAATAATAAGTCGTGTTTGCCTTTAGTCCCGAAAGGGAAGTGGAAACAGGAACAGGGATTGTCCCGCTTCCCGCCGACTGAGGCATTGCCGGGGCCGTGCTCCCATAAGCCGGTGTGAAACCATACTGAAAGTAGTATGTAGTATTTAGGCCGTTCGGATTAACGGTCCCGCCGATGGTGGCTGATGATGCCGTTACATGCCGGGACGGACTGGTTATAGCCACAGGCGCCTGGGTTATTTCTGCTGTCTTGAATGTTTTATCTTCTCCCTGCACAGAGCCTTTGATGTTGTTTGCCGAGAGACGGTAATAATAGGTGGTATTGGGCGCCAGACTGATAAGATCGGCGGAAACGGGGATGTCGCTCTTTCCTGTCAATCCTACCTGGCCGGGCGTGTGATATAAAGACTGCATTGACGTTCCGTACCAGAACCAATAAGAGGTCGCCGTATCATGGGGATTGATGGTTCCGGTGAGGGTCGCGGAGGACTTGGTGATGTTCTTTACACCGCCCGTCTTGACAGTCGCCAGGGCAAGGGCCGCCGTCTTGAATGTTTTTTCCTCGCCGGTTACCGTGCCGGCGCCGTTTACGGCGACGAGTTTATAAGAGTAGGTCGTGTCCGGGTCCAGACTCCAGATTTTGGCGGTGATGTTCCAGTCACTCGCCACGGCTGCTCCGACATTGTCGGTCTTCTTCCAGTCCGCGCCGGTCTTCCTGTATTCGAAGTGCCACATTGCCTGGTCGTTATGCGGATTGATTACGCCGTTGAGTGTCGCGGTGCTGATGGTTATGTCCGTCGCGCCGCCTGTCGTAGCGGTAGGAGCGACGAGTTTCTCCGTAGTAAAGGTCTTGTCCTCGCCGTAGCTAAAACCCAGAGTGTTGCTGGCCGCTATCCTGTAATGGTAAAGTTTTCCCGGGGTGAAGCTGTTAGGCAGCGGCAGGGACACGGTCACGCCATCGCTGCCTTTGCCCGCGTATACCTGGGATTTCTTTATTCCGTAGGAGACGGTTTCGCCGTATTCAAAATAGTACATCGTATCGAGTCCTGAAGGGTTGACTTTACCTCTGAGTGTCGCCCCGTGCGTTTTGATATCGGAGGCGTCAAATGTTGTTACTGTCGGTTTGGAGGGCGTGAAAAACATTTTATATTCGCCGTCTGATGATCCCGCGCTGCTCGAGGCGCGTAGACGATACATGTATTTCGTGCCGGGAGTCAGTCCGGTAACTTTAAGGTTCAGCGTTACCGGGCCGGTGCCTGCCCCAACATTCTGACCGACAGTGGGTGCTCCGGCAGGATTGCACATGACACAAAATGGGAGGTAATGGAAATAGGCATCTGTGTTGTTGCCATTCGGATTTGCCGTGCCGTGGAGCATGGCCGAGGTGGAAGTGACATCCGTTGCCTCACTTGTAGTTGCTTTGGGCGGATAATGCGTGGAGAATGTCTTGTCTTCACCGGAGGCCAACGACCATTTTTTCCACACCTTGTCGTAGTATTTAACGACAAGACGGACATGGTAGGTTTGTTGCGGCATAAGATTGGTAATCTGAGTGGTTGCTTCACAGACTTCACCGGAAGCGTATACCTTGCATTCCCTATACGGCGTCACTTGCGATCCGTAGCTTGCCGTCGTGCCGTATTCGAAGTAGGCATTATCTATTTGGAGGTCGTAGGGCCTATACGTACCTTTAAGGTTGGCTGTGGTCGGAGTGTTATCCGCGATTCCGTAAGTGGTCACAAGGGGAGTCGCAGGCTCGACGGCCCACGCCGTATTTGCACTGCGAATCCCTGACAACACGATGATTGTTATGGCCATTGCGATAATGAATAAAAGATTTTTGCGTATCATTCTTTGTTACTCCTTTCGAATGATGTCGTTGCATTTGAATAATTTTGGTCCACTCTCTTTATCTACGCCGTAATATAAATTCCTTTAAGGGGATATTATTTTAATATGTGCCCATCTTATCATTTGCCGGTATCAGCCGCAGCAGGCGAGAAACGGAAAATGCCGGCCTTGCTTTCGCCGGTTATGGAGCGTTCCCGGCCAAAGCCGATAACCCGCCAATAGTAAGTTCCCCCGGGTTGAAAGATCTTCTTCAGAACCAGTTGCGGCAACTGATAAAAACCTTTTTTTGTGTAAGCGGAGAAAATAGGCTTCCCCCCCGGTGTTTCAAAGAACTGAATCAGGTACACCTCCGAATGGATGGCCTGCCATTCGCATTTCAGTGACGCATAGGGCACTTCCGCGGCCTCGGGGGGATTTTTCAACGTCAGTCCGACCTGCTCCCCGGCAGATTCATCTGTGGTCACGAAATAGATCAGGGTGGGCAGGGGAATCCCCTGATCAGGGTTGGGATCGGTGATGACAAACCTCAACGTATGCGTTCCCGCATCGAAGGTCGGCAGGGCCGGGATGTCGGGAGTGGTCAGGGTTATTTGCTGGCTTGCGGGCAGAGTTTGACTGACATAGGACAGAGGCCGGCCGTCAACTTCCCAGTAGCCTTTCAGAAGGCCCGATCCGTTGTAGCTGATATCCGCATAGGCCTTCAAATCGGCAGCGTGTTTCATCACGGTCGTTTCGGCCCTGCCGTTTCCGAAGTACAGCGAAAGACGTCTGATGCTGAGAGTCCCACCTGTTTCTCCCGTAACAGTTAGATTGACTGTTGCCGTACCGGCTGATGCTGCGGCGGAGCCAAAAGTTCTCGAATAGGTAAATTGCGCGGTACCCAACTGAAGCACCCGCTCCATAATTCTCACGGGTATGATAACGGTCTCGGCAATCGTTCCGATTCCACCGGTAATCGTTACGGTCACGGGTATGTTATTCCGATCTACCAAGGTGGCACCAGCAACGAATTGACCTTCACTGGAGGTGAAACTACCATTAGGGACTCCGGAAAGCCGATAAGTAAGAACGACGGTATTGGCCTGGCCCCTGACGACATTAACGGAAGACGGCGTTACCATCACCGCTGCCCGAGAAAAGCTGGGGGCGAGGAGTCCGGCCAGGATCAAGGCAATGATGGCTATGATACATCTCTTCATAAAGGTCCCTCCATTTAAAACATGATCGGTATCGCCGCTTCAAGAACAATAAATAAACTAAACTCGTCCCTATTCATTCCCGCATTTATTTTGTCGTCCATTCTTAGGTAGCTGAAACGTAAACTCGCCGTGGGATTGACAAGGATCTTCAGAGGATCCTTGAACCGATAAGACAAGGTAGCCCTTGCGTTCCACGTTTCACCGTCCGCCGAAGTGTCGTCCGCCGTTGACGCCGTATAGGTGCCGCCCATGTCAAAGGCAGCTCTGTCATGGAGAAAGCGTGAGCGAAGGTCGAGATTATAGACACGGGTGTCTGTCCAGACGTTCGTTACATGATTGCGCGTTCTATTCCAGGTTACGGCCGGAGCAACGGAAAGATTGGGCAGGGCATAGGCCGCCGTCAGGGCATAAACGATGTTTGTCGTGTCGGCATCGGCAGGCGTCTTGTCGTTGATTATGGAATAAGACGGCGCAAAATTGACCACAAAGGTGCCCTTTGTAAAACCAATCGTGCCCGAATAGGTATCGGTGCTCGTATCGATGCGGGAACTGCCTGCGGGTTCATTCGAGCTCTCCTGCATAAACTTCTGATAGGTGAATCCCAGAGGAAGAAAAGGGATCTTGTTGAACTGATAAGAGACGTTTCCCTGGGTGCTGACGATTTCCGGGAAAAGGGGGTCCGAATCGACGTTATCCGAATAGCGGGACGCCGCAACACTGAAATTCTGATCCGACATATTGACGCCGCTCTGCAGGCTGAAACCTTGCCTGTCTTTTGCCAGCCCCGGATTCCCTATTACACCGTAAAACTTTCCGATATATTCGTACAGAGCGTCGTAGCTGAACCAGTTGAGGGCCCCCCCGATTCTTGCCCTGTAGGCGGAATCGCTCCTCTTGTCAAATTCATCGGAGATGTCCGGGTCGAATCGCGCGAAATCCGCCTCTGCCTCCGTCTTTAAACGATTCTGAAAAAAGTCTGTAGTAAGTAGGAAACCGACGACATCGCCTTGCTTGATTCCCGTGGTCGTGGAGTTTCCGTATACGTTGGATTGTGTCGTCACGGCAGCCGACGGATCCGTTCCGGTCACATAAATTGTCCGGAAATCAACTTTGTTTTCGAAGAGCTTGACACCACCGGAAGCGCCGAATACGTGATCTTCATTAACATCGCCAATGCCGACACCGCCGTCAACGCCAAAGGTCTGCGAACTGCTGGCACCGAAAACGTCGACATAGACCGGACCGGCTTCACCGTTAAATGTGGTTCCTTTCCTGGAAAAACCGGCTATTGTGTACGGGGTTTCATTGATCAACACATCCCCCGCGCTGAGCTTCATTTTAACACGTTCCTGCTCGTAGTTGGTTGTGAACAGCCAGTTGGCAACCGTCAGCCCCTTTTTCAGAGGGTCCGAAACGGGAATGTCCTGGTCGAAGTAGCGCACATTTGTCGTGAAAGCAACGTTCCACGGTCCTTCCTTAAGCCTGTTTTCGGATGCCAGATTTCCCTCAAGCTTGGAGCGCGGAAGGGACGCTGTCGTTGAAGGGGCAACGTTTGGGTCGCCCGAGCTCACCTGTGTCGACGAATCGGCCAATGCGCCTTCATAGAGAAGGGAGACATCATTCTTAGAGTAAACTTCACCAAGCGTTTCCGAATGGCGGAGATTGAAATTCACGGCAAATTGCCGCGGCGAATTGTCTGGACTTGTATAACTGACGGATAGGGTGTGGCTCCCGGCCGCAACCATTGTCTCCGGCCGATAGGTAAAACCTTCTTCGGTGACATCCAGGAGCTGCGTTACATCGATTCCGTCGAGCATGACGACGTACGATCCGGCAGCCAGGGGACAGCGGAAGATACCCTTGATTACCGGGCGCTTCCCAATGACCATGGTATTTTCAACGGGAGAGGTAATAACGATGCATTCCTCCGCCAATGCAAGAACCGGTGTGAGGAGGCAGACAATGACGATGGTGATATAAAACCAATGCATGAACTTTTTGGCCATCAGGCAATACCCCGTGCGATATGATCGATAGGCTGTCTCACTCTTAACAAGAGAATGTCTATCCAGATGTCAAAACCTTGTCCGAGTGGCATCACGCTCAGAGGCTGCTGCGGTGATTACGGTGCCGCCCCTTACTTCCTCTAAAAAGCTTAACCTTACCTGTTCGCTACCTTGATCCGAGCAGTGCTTCGCTTGATGCGGGGCGATATTCGGTGGCCCAATAAATCATATCGAGCT
>JAQULV010000096.1 GCA_028718405.1 Smithellaceae bacterium | reverse complement strand
GTGACGGCACCACCGTTGATAGCCGTCGTGCCGGGCGCGTCTGTTATCACGCTGGTCAAAGGATCCGTTCCACCAATGATCCCGCCAAACGTCGTTGCACCACTGTCGTTAACGGTGAGTCTCTGATTGCCGTCGATCGTCCCCGTAAAGGTCGTGTTTACACCCGTCACGGTAACATCTTTTTGCAGCTGCACCGGTCCCGTGAAGGTTTCCGATCCGGCAGTACTCGTGTAACCGGTACCGTTCAGACCGATGATGCTTGTTCCCGTCACTGCCTGCGCACCGCTGGTAAAGACGCTGTTCAGGTTCACGTTGGCGCCGGCTGCCGTGAAGCTTGCAAGTCTGCTGGCGCTGGCGGCAGACGTGCCGACGATACCGGTCACCAGAACATCGCCGGAACCGGCCTGGAGATTGAAGCTCTGGGCTCCGTTGATCGTTCCGTCGAAGGTGATGCCGTCCCCCGCCAGACCGCTCGAGGTAACCGTTGCATTGTTGTTCAGTGCCGTGGGGCCTGCGAACAGCAACGATCCTCCCGTGCTGCGATAGCTCGTGCCGTTCAGGGTGATCGCCGTACCTGTCACAGCCTGATTCCCACTCGTAAATACATTGTTCAACCCGACGGCACCACCGTTCGCAATCAGACTGGCCAGACTATTAACGTCTCCGGCCGCCGTGCCGATAATCCCGGAGACCGTGATGCCGCCCGAACCCGCTTCCAGATCCAGATTCCAGGGACCGTTTATCGTCGAGCCGAAGGTGATGCGGTTGCCCGTAACCGTTCCGCCCAACGTTGTGTCGACAAGGCTGTCGCCCGTCAGTGTCACTGCATTATTGAGCGATACTGTCGCACCTTTTGTGGTAACGGCGCTGCCCAACTGAATGCCGTTGGTGGCGGTCATGACCAGCCGGGGGCCAGTGGCCGCGGCGGAATTTGTCAGCACGAACGGATTGGCGATAATGATGTTGTTGCTGGCCGAGAGCGTCAGCGTCCTTGTATTGATTGCAGTCGCGTTATTCGGGTCGATCAATACGGGGGCCGCCGTGGAGATATTCTGCGAGGCTGCCAGAGTCACGTTCGCCGTCGTCAAGGCAGTAGCTATCGCCGTGTCCGACACATCATAATCAATCGTCGCATTCCACGCTTTGTTACCGAGCTGAGATGGTATGACATTGGTATTTCCGGCAGTGTGGCCGGTACCGTTGATGAAGATATTGAGAGGATCGAGCAACAGTGTCCCGAAGAGACCGTTTGCTGCGCTCAGGTCCACCTTCCCGTCAAAGGAGAGGCCTTCCTTGCCGGACACTTCAACAAATCCGCCGTTTCCCGAAACGGCGCCGCCGCGCGCGGAGATGCTTCCATAATAACTCGTGCCTTCATCCGACCAGATGACGATCTTGCCACCGTCGCCCGTCGTAATGGCGTCAGCTTCTATGCGTGCGTTGCCGCCGACATAGCTGTGTGCTGCGTTGGGATCGGGACCGGCGCCATGATAATCGCCGCCGATCACTATCTTGCCTCCGCCGGCATCGCCGGAAGCATCGACGACTGCCTGACCGACCAAACCAACGTTTTCGCCCAGAATCTTGACACTGCCACCTTTCTCTCCGGTATCATATCCCGAAACATCGAGTGTACCGCTGCTGATGACATTCCCGGCATCGGCGGAGAGGATGATCTCGCCGTTTTGCTCCGCCACGGATTTAGCTTCTATCACCCCGGCGTTATTCACCACGCTGTCGAGGATATCGGAGGCCGCCTTCGCTGTCAGAACTACACGTCCCGCCGGGGCTGCAATCAAACCGGTATTCAGAACCGCAGACGTCAGGTCTTCACCATCGGGCCCCATTACCTTAGCCACCGTCTTCTCATCAACAGCAAAATTGACCAACCCGTCGCCTGCAAAATCAATCGTCATCTTCCTGCCCGAGGCCAGAACCACTTCGCCGGCGTCGGCTGAGATATATCCTTGATTGGCAACCGCTCCACCCGCCAGGATCGCATAGCCGCCGTTTCCGGAAATGATCGACCCCTTGTTGATGACGAAGCTGTCCGTCCCCTCACTATTTAAGATATAACGCCCGGCGAAGAAATCGTCCTCCCCCATCACAAGCGAGGTCGCCATGAACCCGGCGGTATTTACGGAGGCGTCCGGGCCGATCAATACTCCGCCCGGGTTCATGATCCATACCTGTCCGTTGGCTATCAACTGGCCGAGGATGCTCGAATACTGTCCCCCCGTGACCCGTTGAACGAATACCTCATCACCGGACGGCTGGTTATAGCGGTGCGTTTCGTCCGCCATGATGTTGTAGCTGTTGACGCGATTGTACACCTTTGACGAACTCTGGTTGTAGATCGTCGTCTTGCCATCTTGAACCTGGGTAAATTCACCCCCGGCGATACCCAATATCGGAAGGGTAAGCACGACCAGGACAGCCGTGGCACTGGCGGCAAAATTCCTCAGGCGCCGCAAGCTCCCTCCCCTGGAGGATGCATTGACGAAGCGCTTCGTCTCTCTTGTCTGCGCCTTCTTCATCTTTCTGCTCGGACTGGCCATTGCTCAACCTCCTTGCATAGTGGAACGCCTTTGGGGCAATTCATTCTTGCCGTCGCCGACGGGCCATTCATCTTCATTCCCGTACGGAATTCTTATCGTCGTTTCTTGTGCGGACGGGTTCAATCAGGATCGCTAAATGTATATAGCGCCCTGTACCAACCAAACCCCGTCACTATTGCCAGAATCGTTTAATGGATTCTGACGGCCCACCGACTTCGCCCAGTCCAGTCTGAAGTGAACTGTCGGTGAGTAATCGATCCTGAGACCGACGCCTGCACCTTGCATCTCGACCCCATCCAATACATCCTCACCATTCTCCCTGGCATCTGATATCCACACCTTGCCGTAATCATAGAAGGCAGCAAGTTGCACCATCTCACCCACGGTCTTTCCGAAGAAGCGCCTGTCCTGAAGGCCGAGCAGGGGAATCCTCAATTCGGCCGTCACAGCCAGACCTGAGTCGCCGCTTCGTTCGCCTTCGGCATAACCTCGTACTGTACCGGCGCCGCCCAGATGAAACTCTTCCGACGAGGGAAGACGGGACCCCGAGAGTTGTCCTGTTCCGCTCAGAAGAAGAAGAAACCCATCGGAGAGCTTCTGAATCCGCATCGCATCCACATCCAATTTGCTATAAATGACATCCGTATTGAGACGAATGG
This sequence comes from Smithellaceae bacterium, assembly GCA_028718405.1. Lineage (GTDB taxonomy): Bacteria > Desulfobacterota > Syntrophia > Syntrophales > JAQULV01 > JAQULV01. The sequence goes on along the minus strand of JAQULV010000096.1, from coordinate 2,898 downwards.
TGTCGATGCTTCCCTGCTCCATACCTCCAAAGATCTTAGCGAAACTCTGACTTCCCCTCAGACCGATTGAATTGCGGCCCTTCAGACTGTCATTCCACTGGAAAAGGGCGCCGACAAACGCGTAGCGCACCTTGTCGCGGCCAATCACCTCGCCGGCCACTTCCTGGCTCTCGTCGCCTATGTTGAATCCGCCTTGCATGAACCAGTTGAAGCCTCTGCCTCTCACGATCGGATATCCGACCCAGACGCCGCCTCCGTTTGCCTCACCGCCCGCGTCCAGGATGCCGAGTTCCTTCTGGAGCTCATATTTCAGATGCGTATAATTAATCCCGATCCTTGTACCCTCATAACCCAGCGGGATTACATATTCGGCCCGACCATAGAATAGGCCGTCCGGCCCGTAATCGCCCGTTACCGCGCGCACGCCGAGAGAATCTCCCCACCCGGAGAGATTATCCAGATTTACCGTCGCTCCGTAACGGTCACGCGATACGAACTCGCTGCCAAAATTGTCGTAGTCCACGGCGACATGAGCCCGTCCGCCTTCCGTAACCGTAACGACGACGTCCGTCGTTCCCGGCTCCTCGCCGGGCTTAAATGTCGCCTTTACGCCGAGACCTGGATAATCGGTGAGCAGTAACAAACCGCGTTCCACGTCCTCCGAGGAAACGGCACCGCGGTCGTGAATAATCTGCAGCGTCTTTTCTATCATCTCGCTTCGATAACGCCTGTTCCCGACAACGCTAATCTCTCCCAACCGCGCCTCACGGATCCTGATCGTGACTTGATCGTCCGTAATGCGTTGAGGCGGGATATAGGCCCGGGACAGGAAGTATCCTTCCCGCCTGTAAAAGGCCGTGATGGCATCGGCTATCTCCGGCAACCGTGAAACTTCTATCGTCTTGCCCATGTAAGGGGCGATGACCTTGAGGAGACGTTCCGAGGAAAACATTGTGTTCCCCTCAAAGATGACTGACAGCAGGGGAAACGTGACCCCCGAACCTCCGGCCAGTGGTGTACGTGCCTCTTCCACTTTTATCTCAGGAAGCGGGGCCGGCTCCCTGGGTGGTGCCGGTTGAATGGATTTCTCCACCGCTCCCGGTGTCGCCGCTTCCGGCACCTGCGCCCTGCCCGATCCGGGCAGAGACACGAAGATCAAGATCGAGGACAGCAGCACCAGTTCAACGACGGCGTTTGCAGGGATGCGTCTGCTGCCAAGACATTCCCCTCTGGATGCCGGGCACCGGCGTCTGCGTATTATGGTTTTTATTCCCAACCCCCTTCTCAAGAACTCTGCCAAACCGGTTGTTCTTGGGCAGTCCAAGAAATCCTGCGGCTACGACGATGATAGAAAATGTAATCAGCCCCGCCGGACGGACAGCCCGGTAGGAAGCCTCACATCATGTCACATAGCCCCACGAGGCGATGAGTTCTCCCTGGACACGGCAGGCGCGCTATCGTCGGAGGGCAGAGGATCAGGAGTAATTTCGGGAACGGCGGCGGATTTGTCCTCAATGGATACGAGTTCGATATCGAAGATCAGCGCGCTGTTCGATGGTATGGCCGCACGCTCGGTGACTCCATAGCCGAGCTCTGGAGGAACAAAGAGCTGCCAGTGGGAACCCACCGTCATGAGAGGCAATGCCTCGGCCCATCCCTTGATGACACTGCCCGCCATAATAACGGGCGGTTCTTTCAGACGATCCGAATTGTCAAACTCGGTACCGTCGATCAGCGTTCCGCGGTAACGGACCTTGACGAGGTCCGTATCTTGCGGATGCCTACCCTTCCCCGCGGTTACGACCCTGTATTGAAGACCATCGGGCAGGGTCACAATTCCCGGTCTCTGCTTATTAGCCTCCAGAAAAGCCTTGGCGTCGGCGAGATTCTTTAATGACATCATGCGCAGACGATCTGCCCGGGCAACCATCGTCTTCTTTCGCAACTGTACCAATATGTCTTCCATCTCCTTCTGAGTGAGAAGCGACGCCTTTCCGGAAAAGGCATCCAACACTGCGTCGATCACGATGTTTGCATCAATATCGACATGTTGCGTGTTCAGGGTATGAACGAATTCGTACCCCAAGCTGTAACTCTCTTTCGCCTTCAGATCGGGTAGCGATGTCCCCGCTTCCGCCCAGCCGCCCGCCAGAAGCAGAACCGTAATGATCACGAAAACCTTCTTCATCACAACCTCGCACGATATATTTCTGAAACTGCGGTAATGAGAGATTCACGTTGCAGCTGATAATGACTACAAAGACTTACACCTTGACAGTGCCACTGACAATTCACCGTATCCAGGATATGAGATTAGGGAGGGCAGAACAATCAGGGTATTCCCAATCGACGCCATCCAAAACCATTAGGGGAAATAAGGTAAAATATTAGAGAACGTCAAACCATGCACGCCTCGTTCTTTGCATACGACGCTTCGGAGGGCGCTCGGAGAAGATCTGCAGGGCTTCTCTCGTCCGCTGATTCCAAAAATGAGGGCACCTGCCGCGGTGCCCTCATTGCTTGATTTCAGTCGCCGCGAAAGGCCCCCGCTACGGCTGCACCTGATAAGGTCGCATCATCTCGTTATCCTCGTGATCGATGATGTGGCAATGCCAGACATATTCGTCGCCCTCAGTAATATTGAAGACGTACATGTTGCGACCGGCGAGGGACTTACCCGCCTGGATCGGCGTATCGGATGGTGTCCAGCGCAGCAGGATCCTCAACACCTGTCCGGGCAATATCTTGGCCGTATCCTTATAACCCGCTTCCTCCGGGCTCGGTGGAGCGGGTGAGCCGAGCAGGAAGGGGCTGATCGCCGGGTTCCCGCCAATAGCACCGTCGGCATTCGGTGTCAGGTAGTTCAGGGGCGGACCATAAGCAGGGCAGAAACTTCCC
>JAQULV010000095.1 GCA_028718405.1 Smithellaceae bacterium | reverse complement strand
AATATCCCCTCCGCCGCCATGTCGAACAACTTATGATAGCGAATTTCCGACTCCCGCAGTAGCTCCTCGGCAGTCCCGGCGCTGTCTTTGCTCTCTTCGTTTGTTCCCATTTTCATGACCTCACTCTGGAAGAGCCTTTCCCACGTAAGGGACACAGGAAAATAACAAATAGCGTCTCGACGCTATGTCTCGCCCGCCAGGGCCGGCAGATAGACGGTGAAGGTGGAACCGTGGCCGACTGAAGACCTCACTTGGATATACCCATCGTGTTTGGCAATGATGGAGTGGCAGATCGCCAGCCCCATCCCCATCCCCCGCTGCTGGCCCATTTCCTTAGTCGAGAAGAAGGGATCGAAGATCTTTCCCATTACATCCTCCGGAATGCCCACGCCCTCATCGGTTACGGACCAGAGCACATAATTGCCGGCGGGTATGGGAAGGCCGTCCCGCACGGTGACCACAGCGTTCTCTGCGGCTACGGTGACCCTTCCCCCTTCCGGCATTGCTTCCTTGGCATTGGTGGTGAGATTCTGGATCACCTGCTGGATCTGGTCTTCGTCAACCTCTACCGGCCAGAGATCATCGGCGATGTGAAACTCCGCGGCAATGTCCGAGCCGCTCAGATAGAAAGACACGCTATCGCGGAGCAGATCGCCCAACGACAATACCTTTCTTACCGGCGTCCCCCCGCGTGAGAACGTAATCAACTGGCGGGCCAGGTCCCGGGCTTGATTGCACGCACGCTCCGCCCGCTTGAGGCTTGCCGCCATGCTGCTGGCAGGCGGAATGAACTCTAAAACGAATGAAACATTCCCCAGGATCACCGCCAGAAGATTGTTGAAGTCATGGGCGATCCCGCCTGCCAGAGTGGCGATGGATTCCAGCTTCCGCACGTTGAGGATCTCCTCCTCCAGCCTCTTCCGGTCCGTAACGTCGTCGTAGATCGCGACGACCTCGCCCGCTGGCAAACGGAAGACGAAGTTCTCCACCCATTGGGTGATCCGTCCATCCTGGTAGAGCGATGGCAGCAGACGCCTCGGCTCGCCTGTCTGCCATACATCCCGGAGCGCATCGAGCAGTCCCAACTGCGGGACGGACGGAAACAGCTCGCTGATGCTACGTCCGACGATCTCTTGAACCTTGACCTGGCTGATCCGCTCTCCCGCGCGGTTCATATCGACGAAAACGAAGTCGGCGCCGTCGTCGACGGCCCGGTAAACGGCGACGCCGCTGGTCATATTGTTGAAAAGCTCGCGGCAGCGGGTTTCGCTTGCGGCCAGCGCCTGCTGCGCCGCGACGCGCTCAGAAATGTCCCGGACGTTGCACTGGATAACCTTGTCGGCGTCCACGGTGTAAACATTGCTGACGAACTCCACGTCCACGCGCTTGCCGTCCTTCGCGCGCAGCGGCAGGTTGTCATAACGGATGTAACCCGTCTCCTTGAGGACGGCAAAGGCCCTCATGCTCATCTCGCGGTCGACGCCGAAACCGATATCCCAGATTCTCTTGCCCAGCATCTCCTCGCGGTCAAAACCAAGCAGGAAAAGGAGAAAGGTGTTTACATCCATGATCCGGCCCGTTCTGTAGTTCAGGACGATGATCCCGTCCCGCGCCGTCTCGAAGATTCTCCGGTACTGTTTCTCGGAGGTCTTCAGCGCCACGAGTTGACCCTCCAGATCCTGCATGTGCCGGCGCAGCTTTTCAATATCGTCCTTGTTCATGATCGCTCGCTTGCAAGGGAAAACATATATGCTGGATACGGCGGAACGTTCGATGTATCAAGATTTACTGCCCGATCGGTACATCTGTGCGGACACCTTCTCTCCGGGGGGAAACCGCACTGGTGCAGTTTCAGGTAAGGTTACAACATTTGTCTTCCCTCTGCAATAAGGCCCTGGATTACGCCGCATATCCGATGGCTGAGGCAGGCACGGATGCGCGGCGGCAAAGCCGGTGACGGTTCTTCCTTTTGACCGTAGCATTCGCCTGCCATTATCCTGGCAATAAACCCTCCTTGCCAGCGACATCGGCCCACGTTAGAGATTATCTCTATATTGAGGGAATTCTACGTGCAGGAGGCGCCGACCGCGGCGAGGAGGAAACAATGGCTGACAACGGACAGACCGAGAAACTGGATGAATTGGCGAGGCTGATCCGCTACTATATCCTCACCATGACCACGGAGGCAGGCTCCGGCCATCCCACCTCGTCGCTCTCGGCCGTGGAGCTCACAACATGTCTGCTCTTCGGCGGATTCTTCCGTTTCGATGTCGACAAACCCAAGTCCCCGGCGAATGACCGGCTGATCTTTTCCAAAGGCCATGCCTCGCCGCTTCTTTATGCCCTGTGGGCGGCGGCGGGAAAGATCTCCGAAAAAGAGTTGCTCACCTACAGAAAATTCGGCAGCCTCCTGGAAGGACATCCGACGACGGCGCTGCCCTACGTGGAAGCGGCTACCGGTTCACTCGGTCAGGGACTTTCCATCGGCGTGGGTATGGCCCTGAACGCAAAATATCTGGGCGGACCCGCTTACCGGAGTTTCGTGCTGCTGGGTGACAGCGAAATGGCCGAGGGCTCGCAGTGGGAAGCGATCCAGATCGCGGCCCATTATGGGCTGGACAACCTGATCGGCATCCTCGATGTGAACCGTCTCGGACAGCGCGGCCAAACCATGTACGGCTGGGACCTCCATACCTACGCGAAGATGATATCTTCCTTCGGTTGGAGGACGATTATCTGCGACGGCCACTCCTTCCCCGAGATCGCCTCCGCTTACCGCGAGGCTTTCAAAATTAAGGATCGCCCCGCCATGGTCATCGCCAAGACGATCAAAGGCGAAGGAGTATCATTTATCGAAGATATGGACGGCTGGCACGGAAAGCCGCTTAACCGCGAGGATTGCGACCGGGCGCTGAAGGAGTTGGGAAAGATCGACAAGAACATCCGCGGGGAGATCGCGCCGCCCGTCGCACCGGAGCCAAAAGATATGTCGTTCACGGTACACGCCCCGGCAATCAATTATCCCGCCGATCAACCTGTTGCCACCCGTCTGGCCTACGGGAAGGCCCTGGCTGCAATCTATCCTCACATCCCCAATATCGTCGTCCTCGACGGCGAGGTGGGAAACTCGACCTATGCGGAAGTCTTCAAGGCGGCCCATCCCGAACGCTTCTTCGAGATGTACATCGCCGAGCAGAACATGGTGGGAACGGCTATCGGCCTTTCGGCTCGCGGCCGGATTCCTTTCGTCTCCACTTTCGGGGCCTTCTTCAGCAGGGCCTTCGACCAGATCAGGATGAGTCGCTATTCCGATGCCAATATCAAGTTTGCTGGTTCGCATGCCGGCGTCTCCATCGGCGAAGACGGGCCCTCGCAGATGGGGCTCGAAGACATCGCCCTGTTCCGAACGATACTCGACAGTGTCGTCCTTTATCCCGCCGACGCTTACGCCGCGACCAAGCTGGTGACGGAAGCGGCGCTTCACCGGGGGATTGTCTACATCCGCACGACACGCAAGGCGACACCTATTCTTTACGGGCCCGGTGAGAACTTCCCCATCGGAGGAAGCAAGGTTCTGAGGCAAAGCGACGCGGACGCTGCGACGGTTTGCGCGGCCGGGGTCACGCTCTACGAGGCGCTCGCCGCCTACGACGAGCTCATTCAGCTTGGCGTTGTCATCCGCATCATCGACCTTTACAGCGTCAAGCCGCTGGACGTGAAGACCTTGCAGGAAGCCGCGGCCACAACGAAATTCATCCTCACCGTAGAAGACCACTACGGCCAGGGCGGAATCGGCGAGGCCGTATGCTCAGCGCTGGCGGGCAGCTCCGCTCAGGTTCATTCCCTCTATGTCGCCAGGAAGCCGAAGAGCGGCACGCCTCAGGAGCTTCTCGATTACGAAGGGATCTCGAAGGCGGCAATCTGCGCCAAGGTCAAAATGCTCTTGAGCATTTCCTGAGAAACAGGTACCATCCAGTCCATCAATCCATCGGAGGAGACACATGCCCGGCAGGGATGCGGAAGCTAAGCCGCAGAATCCCACGGCGCTTCCCGCCTGGAAGGCGCTCGCGGCTCACTTTCAGAAGATCCGCCCCGTTCATCTGCGCGAACTCTTCGCCCAGGATCCCTCCCGCGGCAAGCGGCTCGTAGCCGAAGGCACAGGCCTCTATCTCGATTATTCCAAGAATCTCATCACCGACGAGACGATCTTGCTGCTTACGGCGTTGGCCCGCGAAAGCAGCCTCGACGAACGCATCGCGGCGATGTTCAATGGCGAAAAGATTAACGCGACGGAAGGACGCGCCGCACTCCACGTGGCCCTGCGCGCCCCCAAAGAACAGAGGATTGTCGTCGACGGAGTTAACGTCGTCGCCGAGGTTCACGCCGTTTTGGAGAAGATGACCGCCTTCGCGGAAAAGCTGCGGAGCGGCAGTTGGCGAGGCTTCACCGGCAAGCCCATCCGGAATGTGATCAATATCGGCATCGGCGGTTCAGACCTCGGCCCCGTTATGGCCTACGAGGCGCTGAAGTATTACAGCGAAAGAAAGATGTGTTTCCGCTTCGTCTCCAACATAGACGGGACGGACCTTGCCGAGGCCACCTGCGATATCACACCCGACGAGACGCTCTTCATCGTCTCCTCCAAGACCTTCACCACCCTGGAGACGATGACCAATGCCGAAAGTGCCCGCGCCTGGCTTCTCAAGGCGCTGGGCAACGAGAAGGCCGTGGCAAGACATTTCGTGGCCGTCTCGACCAACGCGGAAGCCGTTACAAAATTCGGCATCGATACCGCCAATATGTTCGGCTTCTGGGACTGGGTGGGCGGCCGCTACTCCATGGATTCGGCGATCGGCCTTTCCACGATGATCGCCATCGGTCCCGCGCGTTTCCGCGAACTCCTGGCCGGTTTCCACGCCATGGACGAGCACTTCCGCAGCACGCCCTTCGAGAGGAACCTTCCCGTCCTGATGGGGCTGCTCTCCGTCTGGTACGGCGATTTCTTCGGGGCGCAGACGGCGGCGGTTCTTCCCTACGAGGCCTACCTGAAGAGATTTCCCGCCTATCTCCAACAACTGACGATGGAGAGCAACGGCAAGGGCGTGACCGCGGCAGGCAAGGAGATAGCTTACGAAACCGGCCCGATCTACTGGGGGGAACCCGGTACCAACGGCCAGCACTCATTTTACCAGCTTTTGCACCAAGGAACGAAACTGATCCCCGCCGATTTCATCGGCTTTGCAAAACCGCTCAACGCGCTTCCGCGCCATCACGACCTGCTCATGGCCAACATGTTCGCCCAGACCCAGGCCCTGGCCTTCGGAAAGACTGCCGCCGAGCTCCGGGCCGAAGGGATCGACGAAAGGCTGATCCCCCACCGCCTCTGCCCCGGCAACAGACCGACCAATACAATCCTGGCGGAGCGTCTGACGCCCGAAACGCTGGGAGCCCTCGTTGCCCTCTATGAGCACAGCGTCTTCACGCAGGCGATGATCTGGCGCATCAACCCCTTCGATCAGTGGGGCGTGGAGTTGGGAAAGGTCTTGGCCGGGAAGATCATCCCGCAGCTGGAAGACAAAACGGTGATCCCGGCACAGGACAGTTCAACCAATGCCCTGATCCAACGGTACCGTCTCCTTTCTCAATCGTAGCGTCTTCCAGAGGGGCCTCTTCCCTTCGTTTTATCCCGTAGTTTATGCCTACCATTGTTCTTCCGTTTAATTCCCATTGTCGGCCTTCCGCTATTAGCATAAATTCTTGATATAACAGCGTATTGGAAATGTTTATCCCCTGAAACGGGTCGGGACATTCCCCCCGCTGTTGGCGCTTCCCGTATTCAATCCGGGAGCTTCTTGATGCCACTCAGTTTGCGTCCAGTACCCTGACGGGGAGAGTTATTTTGCATCATCCGATCGACCAAATCGAGGCCTTCTGGCCTTTGGCCCTGTTCGTGGCGGCGGTAATCCTCCTGGCCGCCGCCATGATCGGGTCTTCCCATCTTCTGGGAGAGCACCACAAGGGTCGCACCACCGGCGAGCCTTACGAATCCGGTCTCATCTCCTCAGGACCGGCGTGGATCCGCTTCGACGTGAAGTACTACCTCGTCGCCATGTTCTTC
>JAQULV010000094.1 GCA_028718405.1 Smithellaceae bacterium | reverse complement strand
CGCACCTTGAAGTTACGCAGGTATTTGTTGTCGATCCATTCCGTGATCGCGCGGCTCGTGATCCCCATGATCAGCATCCCGTGGGCGATGACGCGCGGCATGCCGAACATGCCGACAAAGGTCTCGTCGTGATGCAGCGGGTTGAAATCACCGGAGGCGCCTGCGTAGCGTACCAGGTGCGTCCTGGTGAGCGGGTCGGACGTGAAGGTGGGCATCGCGTCGCCGATATTGACGTCTTCGAAGTATACTTTACTGGCCATGGCTGCCTCCTTATCTTTCCACCAACGTGGAGCGCGATTTGATTATGAGCTCACCTCGCTGGTTGCGGATCTCGGTTTGGATGACGGTGAATTCCATGAACTTGCCGGGCTTGTCCTTTTTCTCCTTGTCGTACATCTCGACGACCTTGGATTTGCCCGTCATGGTATCGCCCGGATGGATGGCGCCGAAATACTGGTATTCCTCTTCACCGTGGAGGAGCCTGATGAGGTTGATGCCCAGACTCTGGATGATCGGCATGAGCCCGCCGCCCGCCCAGAGGGCGAAGCTCGTCTGGAATGTTGGCGGGGCGACGATGTCTTTGTAGCCGGCCTTTTTTGCCGCCTCGGCGTCAACATAGATGGGATTGACCTGGTCCTTACCTTCCTTCTGGGAGATGGCCATGGCAAACTCGGCAATCTTTCCCTTTTCCACCTCGAAGGTGTAGGGGGGGAATTCCACCCCCAGCTTGGATTTATCCGCCATAGTACCCTCCTTATTCTGCCCTGCAAAGAACCGGTTTGGTAAAACCTCCCCCCTCGCGCGTCAAGGGGGGAGGACCCCAGACAAAATTTACTTAGAACGCCTCTTCGGCGATGTCAAGCATCGAAAGGTCTTCACTTTTAATCGCTCTCACGACGCCGTCGATCTCCGGCAGGACGTGCTTGATGAAATACCTGGCCGTCGACACCTTGCCCTTGAGGTAGATGCCGTCGGCGCTGTCCTTGTCGATGCCGGCCAGCTTCGCGGTGGCCACGCCCGCTTCCCAGAGCAACAGCCATGCGATCACGATCCGTCCCATCATCATCATGAAGGGATAGGCATTGGAGACAGGGATCATGAACTTTCCGGCCTTGGCGCTGGAGGCGAAGAACATCGAGGTCTCCGCCAGGGTGTTTCCCGCGGCCTGGACGTCGGCGGCGATATCGGCCAATCCATCGAGACCCTTGTACTTGGCGACCGTCGCGTTCATCTCGCCGAGTAACGTCATGAAGTAGGCGCCCTTCTTCATGCCGAGCTTCCGGCCGACGAGGTCCAGGGCCTGGATGCCGTTGGTGCCCTCGTAGAGGGAGGCGATCTTCATGTCTCTCATGAACTGCTCGGCGGGATACTCGGCGCAGTAGCCGTAACCGCCGTAGACCTGGATCGCCTGTTCGGTCACCTTGAAGCCGATATCGGAACAGTAAGACTTACAGATCGGTGTCAAAACTTCGAGTATGCCGCGGAACTTTTCGATCTCCGCCTCATCCTTGGCCTCCTCGGCGCAATGCATACGGTCCACGCAGTACGTCGAGAAGTACATCAGCGCCCGCATACCTTCCACCTGGGATTTCATCCAGATGAGCATCCTGCGCACGTCGGCGTGTTTGATGATTGGTACGCGCGCGGCGTCGGGGTTCTTCATCTCGATGAGATCGGAGCCCTGAAGTCTGTCTTTGGCGTACTGCAGGGCGTGCAGGTAGGCGATGGAGCCGCCGGCCAGGCCCTGGAGACCCACGCCGATCCTGGCTTCGTTCATCATCTGGAACATGACCTTGATGCCTTCTCTTTCTTCGCCAAGCAGTTCGCCGTAGCAGTCGTTGTTGTCGCCGAAGTTGATCAGGCACGTGGAGCTCCCGTGGAGTCCCATCTTCTCCTCGATGGAGCCGATGGAATAATCGTTCCTGCGGCCCAGCGAGCCGTCATCGTTCACGAGGTACTTCGGGACGATGAAGATGGAGATGCCGCCGGTGCCGTTGGGATCGCCCTCGATTCTGGCCAGGACCGGGTGGATAATGTTCTTGGTGAGGTCATGGTCGCCCGAGGTGATGAAAAGTTTCGTTCCCTGGATCTTGAAGGTGCCGTCGGGCTGACGGTAGGCCTTGGTCTTCAAGGCGCCCACGTCGGTGCCGGCGGAGGGTTCCGTAAGACACATCGTTCCCGCCCATTCGCCGGTGTTCATCCTCTCCATGTACTTCTTCTTCTGGGCCTCGGTCCCGTAAACTTCGATCAGGTGCGAGGCGCCTTCGGAAAGGCCCGGGTAAGCCACGAAAGAGAAATTGTGGAGGAACCAGTCCTTAGCCGCCGCCGTTACCAGCGAGGGCAGGCCCTGGCCGCCCACGTCCACGGACTTGTTCATCCCCAGCCAGCCGCCTTCGCAGTAGAGTTTATAGAGCCTCTTGAAGGGTTCCGGGGCGATGACCTGGCCGTCCTTCAGTTCGGCGCCGTGCTTGTCGGACAGGGTGTAGGTAGGGAACACCTCTTCAACGGAAAACTTCTCCGCCTCGTTGATGATCATATCGAACATGTCCGGCGAAAAGTCGGCGTATCTGGGATAGCTGCAGAGCTTCTCCACCTGAAACATATCGTTGAGCAAAAACTTCTGATCCCTCTCGTCGATAATCAATCTTGCCATTTCTTCACTTTCCTCCTCATATGGTTTTATTATCCACTTTTTTTAAAAGACCCCTCTTTGTTAGTAGGACCACGGCGGGCCCTTTTCTGTTAGCTGAACACCCCCTCCGCTGCGAATTTTTCGATATCTTCCTTCGTGTAGCCCATCTCTCTCATCACCTTCTCCGTATCGGTTCCCGCCTTGCATCCGAGCATCTTGTACTCGGGCTTTGTTTCCGAGAACTTGATCGGGCAGCCGATCTGGCGGAGTTTCCCCCCCGCAGGGAGGTCGAACTCCACGATCATCTCTCTATCCTTTGTCTGGCCGTCAGCCATTGCCTCCGAGAAGGAAAGGACGGGCTCCACGCAGGCGTCGACGCGCGAGAAGATCTCCGTCCAATCGTCTCGCGTTTTGGAAAGAAATATCTCGCGGATCTCTTTTTTTACCTTGGGAAGGTCGGGCGGGATGACACCGTAGGGTGTGAGGTCCTCGCGGCCGATGGTCTTGCAGAAGGCGGCGAAGAACTGGGGCTCGAGTCCCCCGAAGCTCATAAAGCCCCCGTCCTTCGTCTCGTAAAAGTCGTAGAGCGAACCGCCGTTCAGGAATTCCTCTTCCCGCAGCGGCTCCGGATTTCCGGCCAGCGTCCCTGCACCCGTCATGGCGTTGAAGGCCACGACGCCGTCGGTCATGGAGATGTCGATGTACTGGCCGATCCCCGTCCTGCTTCTGTGGATCACCGCGGCCAGGATCCCGATGATGGCGTTATTGGAGCCCGCGGCGACGTCGGCGATCTGCATGCCGGTGAGTGATGGCCCCGCTTCCTTTCTTCCCGAGTAGGCCATGAGCCCGGAGCGGGAAAGATAGTTGATGTCGTGGCCGGCGCGGTCCCGCATGGGGCCGCTCTGTCCGTAGCCGGTGAGCGAGCAATAAATGAGCGCGGGATTGACGGCCTTGAGATCGTTATAGCCGAGCCCGAGCTTCGCCATGACGCCGGGACGGAACTGTTCGATCAGGACCTCGTAGCTGCCGATGAGACGTTTCACGATCTCGCAACCCTTGTCCTTTTTGAGATTTAACGTCATGCAACGCTTGTTTCGCCCCAGGTAGGCGAGGTTGCACGAGAGGTCCGTCCCGGGGAGGAAGGGCGGCATGAAGGCGGCCAAATCGGGCCGGCTACCGGATAACACCCGGAGGACCTCGGCCCCCATGTCGGCGAGCGTCATCGTCGCATAGGGACCGGGCAGCAGCGTTGTGAAATCGAGAATCTTAAGACCTTGCAGTGGACCGGGCATCAGATTCTCCTTAGAGGCCCATGAACCGCGCGGCGATCATCTTCATGATCTCGTTGGTACCGGCGAAGATCCGCGTCACGCGGATATCGCGCCAGGCGCGGGAGATCGGATACTCGTCGCAGTAGCCGAAACCGCCGTGAAGCTGGAGGCAGCGGTCGGCGACCTTGAAGGCCATATCAGTCGTCCAGTATTTTGCCATGGAAACCTCAACGACCACGTTCTTGCCTTCCACGTGATCCATGATCAGCTTGTCGAGGAAGGTCCGGCCGAGCTTGGTTTCCGTGGCCATCTCGACGAGTTCGAACTGGGTGTGCTGGAACTTGGAGATGGGTTTGCCGAAGGCGGTCCTTTCTTTACAGTACTGGATCGTCATCGCGACCATCATCTCCGCTGCGGCTACGGCGCCGATGGCGCAGACAAGTCTTTCCTGCTGGAGCTTCTGCATGAGTTTCAAAAAGCCCGTCCCCTTCTGTCCCATCCTGTTTTCCTTGGGGATGCGGCAGTCGGTGAAATAGAGTTCCGAGGTGTCCTGGCTGTGCCAGCCGATCTTCTTGATCTGCTTTCCCTTCTCGAAGCCGGGCGTCCCTGCCTCGACGAGGAACAGGTCGACGGCCGCGTGGGGATTCGTCACCGACGGGTCGCGGGCGGCCACTATGCAGAGGTCGCAGTTGATGCCGTTGCTGATGAAGGTCTTCTGGCCGTTTAAGACGATGAAGTCACCGTCCTCCACGGCGGTCATCTTCATGGCGGCCAAGTCACTGCCCGCGTTGGGTTCCGTCATGGCGACGGCGGTGATGATGTCGCCGGAGATACAGCCGGGCAGGTACTTGTGCTTCTGTTCCTCCGAGGCGAAGGATGTGATGTAGGGAACGACGATGTCGCTGTGCAGCGGCGTTGCCAGTCCCGAGAAACCGCTCCTCGTCGTTTCTTCCGTACCGATGACGGAGTAGAGGAAATCGGCTCCGAGGCCGCCGTATTCTTCCGGCACGCTCGTGCAAAGGAATCCCTGAGCACCCATCTTCTGCCAGACGCTCTTGGGAATGATGTGCGCCTCTTCCCATTCCTCGATGTGGGGAACGACTTCCTTATCAAGGAACTTCCTCAGCGAATCCCTGAATATCTTGTGCTCGTCCGAATAATTGATGATTTCCATTTCCTCTCTCCTTTTCTTGGTTATCCTGATTTTTAAAGATTACGAATCCTGTTTTGCTTTATTGTTCTAAAAATGTCATTCGCGCCCCTGCCTGCGCAGGGACCTGCCCCGCACTTGATGCGGGGTAAACTGCGACGGGAATCCGGCCTTCCTCGTCATCGCGAGGCATGGAATGCCGTGGCGATCTTAGAAGGTCTAGATTCCGGGCCAAGCCCGGAATGACAGTCTATAATGGTCATTCCCGCGCATGCGGGAATCTCGTCTTTTAACCTGTGACTTCCACGATCTCCTGCCGGTAGCTTTGTCCTGCGCTATCATAGAGGACGATCGTCCGCGCGGTCCGCCAGAGGGTCTCGTCCATCGTGCAGTAGAAGGACTTGACCTCTCCGGGACCTACGCAGAGAAGACCTGAGGGGAAGAGTGTGGCGATGCGCGTGCTTTTCCCTTCCCCTTCGAGGTCGAAATAACTTGGCAGCGTAACTTCCTCCGGCCCCGTGTTCGAAACCTGGATCTCAAGATTCTGGTCCGCGAGCCGGAAGCTGCAGGCCGTCTTGAAATTGATCACCTCCTCCATGGCGGAGTTCATGATCGGCCGGATCGAAAGCACCTTTTCTTCTATTCTCCCAAGCGCCCCACGATCGAGATGGCGCAGACGTTCTGGTGCGGAAAACCGCCCAAATTGTGCGTCAGCCCGTAGTGCGGGTTTTTCAACTGCCGCTCGCCGGCTTTGCCCTGGAGCTGCAGGTACATCTCATAGATCATCCGAAGTCCCGAAGCGCCGATGGGGTGGCCGAAACATTTCAGCCCGCCGTCCACCTGGGCGGGGACCTTCCCGTCACGGTCGTAGAAGCCGTCCAGGACATCCTTCCAGGCCTGGCCGCGCTCCGAGATGTGGAGGTCTTCGTAGGTGACGAGTTCGGTGATGGAGAAGCAGTCGTGCAGCTCCATCATGCTGATCTCTTCCTTGGGGTTCTTGATGCCCGCCTCTTGGTAGGCCTTCGTGCTGCAGATGCTCGTCGTCACGAAGTGCTCGCCGTCCCACTTGTTGTAGCCGCCCTCAGCGCCGCT
>JAQULV010000093.1 GCA_028718405.1 Smithellaceae bacterium | reverse complement strand
ATGATACGAAGCACAGCTGAGTTAAGAATCTTTCTGACGCGGCACCTTTCTCCCTCCCGGATTTTTATCCTGAGTTTTGCGACGGTAATCCTGGCAGGCGGAATTGTACTGTGGCTCCCCCTTTCCTCCTCCGGAAAACCGATCAGTTTCGTCGACGCTCTCTTCACTTCCGCTTCGGCCGTTTGCGTGACGGGACTTACGGTCCTGAACATCGGCGGGGATCTAAGTCTGCCGGGACAAATCGTCACGATCTTTCTCTTCCAGATCGGCGGACTGGGAATCATCACCTTTTCGACGTTCTTCTTCGGTCTCATGGGCCGCGGCATCTCCTTCAAGGGAAGGGATATCATTCAGTCGACCTTCCTCCATACCCCACGCCGCGACCTCCTGGTCATCGCCAAATGGGTCCTTATTTCTACGCTGCTTATCGAATCGACGGGGACGCTGCTTTTGTTCGTCCGCTTCCTCTTTGACTTTGCGCCCGCCCAGGCCTTCTACCAGGCGCTCTACCACGCCATCTCCGCTTTCAACAACTGCGGCTATTCACTTTTTGCCGACAACCTCATTGGCTATCAAAGCGACATCCTCGTCAACCTGACCATCATGGGATTGATCGTCTTGGGCGGGATGGGCTTCATCGTTCAGTACGAGATCTTTTCGCTCTGGAAGGGACTGCAAAAAAAACTTTCGCTCCACGCCAAGATCGTCCTGATCATGACGGGTTCCCTGATTCTCTCCGGTGCCGTTCTCTTCTATTTCTTCGAAGCGGGCCACATCCTGAAAGGGATGCCGCTCTCGACCGGCATCCTGGTATCTTTCTTCCAGTCCATCACGCCCAGGACCTGCGGCTTCAACACCGTCGACATCGGACAACTCACCAACGCCACGATCCTGGTGCTCATCATCCTTATGTTTATCGGGGCTTCCCCGGGATCTACAGGCGGCGGCATCAAAACGACGAGTTTCACCCTTTTGCTCCTGATGATCTGGAACAGGTTCAAGGGCCGCGACGAGGTAAATGTCTTCAACAGGACGATACCGCAGGAGGTGCTGACCAGGACCGTCGGGATCATCATAGCTTCGGCTCTCTCCGTTTTTCTGATTACGGCCCTCGTGCTCTTTTTGGGCAACAGCGCTGACGCGACCCCGATGGAGAGCCGCCACTGGTTCGTGGAATACCTGTTCGAGACGGTGTCGGCTTTCGGCACGGTGGGACTGTCCATGGGCATCACCGCTAAGATGAACGATCTCCAGAAACTGGCCATCATCTTAATGATGTTTGCGGGACGGGTGGGACCGCTGACCCTGGCCGTCTCCTGGAGTACACCGAAAAAAATTATCACCTACGCGGAAGAATCCGTTATGGTGGGCTAGGGAGGTTGCGCCATGAAGAGGGTGGTCGTCATCGGCCTGGGTATCTTCGGCTTCAATATCGTCAAGGAGTTGTTTCAGAGCGGTTTCGAGGTTATCGCCATCGATAAAAACAAGGAAGCCGTGCAGCGCATCAGGGACTTCGCCACCAAGGCCATCGTCGCCGACGGAATGGACAAGGAGACCATGGAGTTGATAGGTCTGCACGACGACGACGTCGTCATCATCTCCTTCGGCGAGGACTTGGCCGCGGCGACACTCATCACGTTGCACTTGAAGCAGCTCAAGGTAAAGAGCATCATCGTCAAGGCGCCCAACGAAGAGAACAAGCTGATTCTGGAGAAGGTGGGGGCAACCGACGTCATCATCCCGGAGAAGGAAATCGCCGGCAAGGTTGCCAAGAGCCTCATCTCTCCCAACGTCCTGGACTACATCCCCCTTTCGGAAGACTATATGATCTTCGAGATGGCGCCCCCCAACAGTTTTTTGGGAAAGACCATCGCCGATCTGCAACTGCGCAGCAAGTACCACATCGAGGTGATCGCGGTGAGGGATATCATCACGGATAAGATTCATATGGTGCCGCCGGCCAACTTCATCATCAAGGACGGCGAGGTTCTGGTCGTCGTGGGCAAGGAAAAAGACATTCAGAAAATCAAGTAGCCTTCGGAGGCGCTCATGCTGCTGGCCGGCGACGTAGGCGGCACGAAAACACGCCTGGGTATCTTCAGTCCGGAGAAAGGACCTCTGGCGCCCTTGGCCGAAACCGTCTTCCCCTCTCAGAACTACCCTGACCTCGAAACCATCGTGGAAGAATTTCTGTACGCTTCGGGATGTCCCGTCGATACCACGAGTCTCGGTGTGGCCGGCCCCGTACGGAAGGGAACGGTCAAGGTCACCAACCTCCCTTGGAAATTCTCGGCTGTCGGACTGCGCCGCCGCTTCGA
Source organism: Smithellaceae bacterium (assembly GCA_028718405.1). Classification (GTDB taxonomy): domain Bacteria; phylum Desulfobacterota; class Syntrophia; order Syntrophales; family JAQULV01; genus JAQULV01. Next base: position 3,836 of record JAQULV010000093.1, on the reverse strand, counting down.
TCTGAAGAAGGTCATTCTCTTGAATGACTTGCAGGCCCTGGGCCACGCCCTGCCCCTCCTTGACGAATCGCACCTCCATACCGTCAATCGCGGCAGACCTGACCCCACGGGCAGCCGGGCGTTCATCGCACCGGGAACGGGGCTGGGCATGGCATACGCTGTCTCCGCAAATGAAGGGTATCTCCCCCTCGCATCGGAGGGAGGACACACGGGCTTCGCGCCTGCCACTGAACGACAGCAGCGTTTACTCTCCTTTCTGCAGATGAAGATGGAAATTGTAAGTATAGAGGAAGTGTGCTCGGGGCGAGGCATATCCAATATCTATCGTTTCCTCAAGGAAGCGGAGAAGATTACCGAGCCCGCCTGGCTGGCTAGGAAACTCCTGGAGACAAAAGATCCAACACCGGTGATCGTACAAGCGGCCCTGGGAAAGAGAAGCTGTCCTCTGTGTCGGGAGACGGTGAACATCTTTCTGGAGATTCTGGCCCAGGCGGCGGGAGACCTTGCGCTCACGCTCCTCGCCACGGGAGGGGTCTATGTCGGAGGGGGCATCGTCCCGCGATTGCGGAAATACATCGACGCCTCGAGTTTCATGAACGTCTTGAGCCGCAAAGAGTCCATGTCGGGCCTGCTCCGCACGATACCTGTCAAGTTGATCCTAAACGAGCGGGCCACCCTGATCGGTGCCGCCCGTTACGGATTGGAGATGGTCGTCTAGGCAAAGTCGTACCAGCGTCCCCGTTCCAGCTCCTGAAAGACCGTGCGGCCGGTTCGTTCCACGATGTCCCGCAAGGGGGCCAGATCCGTCTCTTTAGCGCCCGGGATCAGCGCGTCATGGTGGTGGGGCACCACAATGCTGCAGCCCGAGGCCGAAACGAGCTCGGCCATCTTCTCTTCCAACCCCTTGAGGATATTGGCGACGGGTATTTGGAGGAGCGTGATGAAAGCCCTAGCCTGTCTCGCCCTCTCGATGATGCTTTCGTCGGGCTGGGTCTCCGTCATGAAGATTCTCTTGCCGCCCGTAGGATCGAAGACAAAGTTCAACTGTTCTCCCGGCTGGTATTTAATCGCCCTCTCCTCGAAGTTATCGGGAAGCTCGTCTGATTCCAAAAAGATTCGTGAGGCCCTTCTGACGATGCTCATCAAGTCGACGGCGCCGGCAAATATATCTTTCCCGGTGAGGCGTTTGTACTCCGTGGCGAAGTCCATGTGGATGCCTCCCAAGACCTCAATGCCCAGACCCTTTTCGCGGATGACATCACCGGGCTTGATCCTGATGATGAGGGCGGGATCTATGTCCTGGTAGTTGATGAGCGACTGGGCCGTGGTGTTGTTACAGTATATCTTGGGCTGAAAACGCCGGGCGATCTTTCCCGTGTCCAGGATGTGGTCGTAGTGTCCGTGGGTGAGGAAAAGGTAATCGCAACCCTCGAACCCGTCGGAGCTGAGCGGCGCCTTCAGCGCCTCGTCGACGAAAGGATCGGTGATGATCGTTCGTCCGTTGGGCAGCACGATCTCGAAGCAGGCCGTCCCCAGCCAGCGCATACGTAAGGACATGGCAACACCTCTTTAGTGGTTAAGAGATTAACGGAGTTGCACAGTCTGACTATTTCGTTTTCTTTCGCTGGGGTTCGGGTTGCTTCGGAGGTGGCGGAGCCGGAGCCACAGGGTTCTCTCTGGCTTTCAGCTTCAGACGTTTCTTTCTTCTTTGTCTCTGGCGGTCCAATTCCTTGTAACGCTCAATCTTTTTGTGACGTCCCATAGACCCTCCTTCTGAGGAATTTCAAGGCCCTCGCCTGCCCCCCACAGTACAGGGAAAGGACCGTTCGACGAATATAAAAGTCAAGCGGATAAGTTCTTGTGTAAGAATACATGTTAGTATAAACTGCGCAACAAAAAAATACCCCCCCAGACGTCTCACAGGAGAAATCGATGTCAGATCAAGATGTTATTGTGCAAAATTCCGTCAATACCATCCGTTTCCTTGCCGCCGATACGATCGAAGGCGCCAAGTCGGGCCACCCCGGGATGCCGCTGGGCGCGGCCGCGATGGCCTATACACTTTGGATGAAACACCTCAAGCACAACCCGGCCGATCCCTCCTGGCCGGATCGCGACCGTTTCGTCCTGTCGGCGGGACACGCCTCCTCGCTTCTCTACGCACTGCTGCACTTGACCGGCTACGATCTTTCCCTGGATGATCTCAAGTCTTTCCGCCAGTGGGGAAGCAAGACCCCCGGCCATCCCGAACGCGACCTCGAAGTCGGTATCGAAATGACCACGGGCCCGCTGGGACAGGGGATCAGCACCGCGGTGGGCATGGCGATGGCTGAAACCCATCTGGCCGCCCGCTTCAACCGCCCGGGCCAGGATATCGTCAATCATTTTACCTACGTCCTCGCCAGCGAAGGAGACATCATGGAGGGCGTAAGCTACGAGGCCTGTTCCCTGGCCGGACATCTGGGTTTGGGAAAACTCATCGTCCTCTGCGACGAAAACGGCGTCACCCTGGCGGGGGGAGCGAAGCTCTCCTACACGGAAGACACGGCCCGGCGTTTCGAGGCCTGCGGTTGGCACGTGCAGCGGGTAACCGAAGGCAATAGCACGGCACAGATCGATGACGCCCTGGTTAAGGCCAAGGCTGAGACGGGGAGACCCTCGATCATCATCGTATGTACGGTCATCGGCTGCGGCTCACCGGGGAAGCAGGGAAGCTGCGAGGCCCACGGCTCTCCGCTGGGGACGGAAGAACTGCGCGCTACGAAGGAGGCGCTGGGCTGGCCCACCGACAAGACCTTCTTCGTTCCCGACGAGGTGAGCAGCCACTTCCTGGAATCCCGCACCAAGGGGAAGGCTGTCCAGCGGGGTTGGGAAGAAACCTTCGCCGGCTACGAAAAGTCCTTTCCCGATCTGGCCGCCTCTTTCCGGAACACGCTGGCCGGTGAGCTTCCCGGCGGTTGGGAATCGTCGCTTGCCTACTACCCCGAGGGAACCAAGGATATCGCCACGAGAAAGGCCTCCGAGGCGGTTCTTCAGTCTCTGGCGTCGGCCGTGCCGCAGTTGATGGGCGGGTCCGCCGATCTGAATCCTTCGACCTTCACCTGGCTCAAGGGTCAGGGCGATTACCAGAATCCGACCTGCCAGGGAGGAATCCAGGGCGCCGTGGGCGGCTCCTGGGGATACGAGGGGAGAAACATCCACTTCGGAATCCGCGAACATGCCATGGGCGCCATCGCAGGAGGCATGGCCCTCCACGGCGGTATCATCCCCTATACGGCGACCTTCCTCACCTTCGCCGACTACATGCGCCCCCCGATTCGGCTCGCTGCCCTGATGGGGCTGCGCGTCATCTACATCTTCACGCACGACAGCATCGGCGTGGGAGAGGACGGCCCCACCCATCAGCCGATCGAGCAGGTCATGAACCTCCGGGCCGTTCCCAACCTGACGGTGATCCGCCCGGCCGACGCCAATGAGACAATCGCGGCCTGGAAACAGGCGCTCGCCAATCGGAAAGGCCCGACGGTCCTGGTCTTCACGCGTCAGAACCTGCCGGTCATGGCCGGCGGCGATCTCATGCCGGCCTCCAATCTGGAAAACGGCGGCTACGTCCTTTGGGATTCCTCGTCCATCAAGCCTAACGTGATCCTCATGGCCACGGGATCGGAAGTCTCCATCACGCTGGAGGCGGCGCGCAAGCTTGCCGTCGCGGGGATCCGGGTGCGGGTTGTATCGCTGCCCAGTTGGTAGATCTTCGATAAACAGCCCGAGGCGTACCGAAAGAAGGTCCTTCCTCCGGACGTTACGGTCCGCGTTGCCTGTGAGGCGGGAATCAA
>JAQULV010000092.1 GCA_028718405.1 Smithellaceae bacterium | reverse complement strand
GAAGACGGAACGCAATCGCTTCAGATTGTCGAATCCTTCCAGGTCGATCAAGGATCCGAACTGCAGAAGAAGATATGGTGCTCTTCATCCCACTTTAATCCTGTCGATCTTGTCTGCAGCATTAGGGATTACAGAGGCCAGAAGTATAACTTGAGAGACTATGTAGACCAGCGAGCGTTTTGCCTGTCGTCTAAGCACGAAAAGGGGCGGGAACTGCGAGTCCTGGAATTACCGGGTCTCTGGAATGGGGGCATGGCCAACTGGAACACAATCTTCGTAGAGGTTCCGGCCGAGACGTTTTCCCCAGTGAAGACTGTCACGGATCTTCTCCGTCCACAACACCAGGCGGCCGACGCAATCAGATAATCCACCTCTTGGCATCATCTTTAGATGATGCCTTCGCTGTCATAGATGAAGATTTGTCGCCTACGGAAACATCCACTTGAATTTCTTGATCGTTAGGAGCATCGCTGTAGAGTACACAGAGAGACGCCGCATGAATGCGAGCATCCCTTGTTCCACCACCGGGTATCATGACGGTTGGTCCAGGGTGTCCCGCTGTCCGCAGCACACAGTCACTGAGGCCGGCAAGACTTTCGATCATGACGTTATCACCGTTATTTCTTCCGACAATAATCTTGATATCATCAGTCGGGCGGAAGTGTCGGCCTACCTTCAGCAGCTCGATGTCTCTGAGTGTGAAATCTCTCTGGTGAGAAAAAAGGTCCCTCAATCGGCGTGAGAACATCGGGTCCGTGAGAAGGCACCCGCCGGCGGGAGGTGGGTAGGACGTTATACCGTAATGCTCTGCCAGAAGGAATTGGCGTTTTCTCCCTCGACCCTGAATGTCAAGCAGTCTCATGCGATCGACCTTTCCTTCTCTTTCGGGTTTTGTTTCGGGAAGAAGACGGGCCGAGAGAGGGCGGACTATAAGGTCCTGATAGCCGGAGTTTTTAGCCACTACGTAGAGAGACTGCCGCGTCTGCGACATTGGACGTTGGCCCAACACCTCACCTGTGGCCAGAAACTCAGCGCCGCATTCCACCAGTTTATCGCCAGCTTTCCTGAGCATAAGGGTATGGCAATCGATGCAAGGATTCATATTCTTTCCGAAGCCATACCGCGGCGCTCGAAGCATTGTTAAATGTGCGTCTGCGATGTCGTGGACTAGAAGTGACAGGCCTATTGCGTGGGCTGCTGCGCGGGCGCGGTCTGGACTGAAAAAGGGCGTCTCGAAAGTAATACCTAAGACCTCAATCCCCTGATTCCGCAAGACTTCCACGGCAAGGATACTGTCAAGCCCCCCAGAGATTAGGGCGAGTGCCTTCACTTATCGTACTCAATCGATCTGAATCCCCATTCTTCCTGCAGAACAGAGTGGATGAGTCCGTTCATGCGGAAATCCAAGACGTAGAGCGGGCCTGCCCCAGCCCTGTCAACCTTGAGGGCAGGGAGAGTAATAAGAGCTCGGACGGGCGTAGTCCGTCTGGGAATCGGAAAAGAAAAGCGGTTATCCGTATATTGGCAATTGCTGGCCTGCAACGTCTTTTCGACGATAGCCTTCAGGCTTTCGCCCTGAGGCAGATAGACAACTTCCTTATTGTCCTGCTTGAGCCGGTCTATGAATTGCCGGGGAAATTCGCGTGACGATATGATCGTGCTCCGGCCATCCAAGCTTAATACGATGTCTCCCTTGATAAAAAGATTGAAGCCGTCTCGTCCCCTATCGAAGACCTTCACGTCCACATTTCGCGACGGTGAAAAGCCCAACTTCGATAGGAGCTCGTAAGATAGTTCCTCACCTTTGGCGACAGCGGCGATTTTATGATCCGCCATAAGCGGTGATTCTTCCGTCGAGCTTCTAGCTATAGATCCGGCGGTCACGTCAGTTACTGTGAGACCCTTCTCCGCGGCATAGCGAACAAGTGCCGCTGGTAAGGCGTTCCCAACGCCCTCAAAGAAAGAGACTCCCTGCAGAGATACTTTTTCACCGAAATTCCCATCTTTGCTAATGAGCCAGTCGACAAAGATATCCACTTTGGTTTCACCATCGGCCACCGTTACCGGTTTTGCCACGCGCTTCATGGTGTAGAGATCAGATGCGTTGATGATCCTCTGCAGCATGGACGGAACATCCACACCGCCCGTTTCCCACTGTACAACGCGGTAGTTTTTCCACTGCGTTTGAATCGATCTGCGTAATGGCTCTGGTATCTGGCCTGAGAAATCAGCGAGTACGATACTCCCATCGTCGAATTCGACAACGGGAGTCTTTTTACAGTCAACAGAAACTTGGCCCGACGTCAACGGGATATAATAGGATCCCGATGATGTTACGGATCCATGCATACGGCGGATAATCTCACTCAAGATAAGGATCGAACTTTCTTTCGGTACTACCAAGATCGGTAACGGAGACACCAGCGAAGGAGTGGGAGAAACAGCAGTAGTTGATGGTTCCTTGTGAGCCACGGGGGCTGAAGGCAGTATCGTCCGCAGTGGGAGCTTAATCTTCTGTCCAGGATATATCCGATTCAAATCTTTTATTTGCGGATTCATTTTCTTAATGAGCCTGTACATCCGGGGCCATTCGGTCTTTGCTTTGATACCCAACTCTCGACGAATAATGTTGGTAACCCAATCCCCCTTCTTGACGATATAAATACCAGCCTTCTGCCTGCTAAGGGCAGTTTTTTCAAAGACTAGATGAGCAGTCTCTTCCTTGGCTAGGGAATTCTGTGTGGGCAGGAAGAGCGTTGCTACCAGCAACGCAGCTATGCAGACATACCAAACCAACGAACGGTAGCGATTCATAACTATCCTTCCACCGGAGAATATGGCCAATCTGATAATATAACTAACTATAAATTTAATACTTTAACAAATATTAAAAGTCAAATTAAGAAGGATGACCGGAAGTACGCGGACTTCCCGCACCATGCCGTCTCAATCTATCTGCCGCTTCGAAACTCATCTCTGAGAAGTTCTCTGGCGATAATCGTTCGTCTGATCTCAGACGTGCCTGCTCCAATATCCCAGAGTTTTTGATCAAGATAATGTCTGGAAATGGCGTATTCCTGACAATATCCGTAACCGCCATGGATCTGTACAGCATCGAGCGCCGACTGAGTACCCATTTCCCCACAATGCAAAAGTGACGCCGCCGCCATCCGATCAAGATCGGTGCCCTTTCCCCCCGTCTTGTGATCGAGGGAATCACAGTATGACGCTGCACTGTAAGCCATCCATTTGGACGACGCGTAGCGTGTATACATATTGGCAAGTTTTTCCTGGATCATTTGAAAGGACGCAATGGGCTTACCGAACTGGACTCTCTCTTTAGCATATTTCAACGAAAGTTCGAGGCAGGCTCTTTGGGAACCGAGGCTGCAGCCGGATAAGGTTATCCTCTCCGTGCAGAGGCCGCTTGTCAATATGGCAACGCCTCTATTCAGACCGCCGATGAGGTTCTCCTCAGGTACCTCCATATCTTCGAAGGTGACGAGGCCCGTAGGTGAGGTCCTCATGCCCCATTTTTTTATCTTCTCGCAGGAGAATCCTTTTACGTCCTTAATGAGGATGAAGAATGCAGATATACCATGTGGACCTCTTTCGGGATCCGTCTTGGCATAGAAAAGCATGAAATCGCCAACGGGGGCATTTGTTATAAAGGTCTTACTACCATTAATGATGTAGTGGTCCCCTCGTTTTACAGCTTTGGTCGTCATGCCCATGGCATCTGACCCAGCGTTTGGCTCCGTAATCCCCAGGCAACCTATATACTGACCGCTACAAGCTTTCGGAAGAATCTCGGATTTTTGAACTTCAGACGCGTTCCTCCGGAAGTTGTCGAAACAAAGAGTCTGGCTGGCGCCGACCGTCATTCCCAGCGCATTACTGACACGACCGATTGTCTCATAGACCAGAAGCGTCTCCACATAGCCCAAGCCGGCTCCGCCATATTTCTCTTCGTAGGCGATTCCATTTACCCCCAGTTTTCCCAGCTCCCGAAAGAGTTCCGCGGGCATTTGATCTTCTTCATAGAGCTTTTCCATCTGGGGTTCCAGCCACGTTGATGCCCATCGCCAGATGCTGTCCTCCAACATCTTTTGCTCTGGCGTGAATTCGAAGTTCAACGACATAATCCCAACCTCCCTTTATTTTTCGCCGTTCAGCGTCTCGATCGAGGAAAAGGTTTCGCCTTACCAGGGGGAAGTGAAATAATGTGGCATTGCGGGCAAGACGGCGATCTATATATAGTAAAGATAGCATATTGTCTAGATGGTATTACGTATCCCGCTAGTCTTAAAGAACATCGGATCAAAATCCGGTGGGTAATTCCCCTAATTGAATATTTGATTGGCAAAGATGATGATTGTAAAGATCCGCTCTAAGTGAGAATTTAGTGACGATATATAACCTCGCGCCTAATGTCCAGGAGGTTCTTAACAAGACGTTGGCAGTGAGAGAACTGGCCGCGGTGGACCATCACGGATCCATGGAGGGATATGAAGACAAGATCAGTATGGATTTGAGAAGCCAAGAGTCTTTATCTTTCCCTGAGGATTTCTGTCGGAAGTGCAAGAGCTACCCATCTCACAATCGGGCGGGTTGTTGATACTTGGGTATGACTATAGCCCGATAATGGGCCCGATTTCTTCAATCCATCTGCTGAGTTCGCGCAAAGATCGATCACGGTAGGCAGCACCTCGCCGCCACTTGGGGGTCTTTGCGACCAAGGGCGGAAGAAGACCGTGATTGATATTCGTGGGCTGGAAGTTTCTAGTTGGTCTTGTCAGATGACGCAGTAGAGCGCCGTGGGCTGTTACCTCGGGTAAAACGGGGATAGATTTCCTTCTGGTAAAGGCGGAGACATTAATGCCCGCTATGAGGCCCGTTGCTGTAGACTCAATGTACCCTTCCACACCGGTAATCTGTCCAGCGAAAAAAAGAGAAGGACTGAGCCTACATTGTAGATTGCCCTGTAGCGAGGACGGGCTGTGGACGAAAGTATTGCGATGGATACTTCCATAACGGGTGAATTCCGCTTTTTCCAAACCGGGGATTAAGCGAAAAATTCGGCGCTGCTCCGACCATGTGAGTTTCGTCTGGAAGCCCACTATGTTAAAGTGTGTGGCAGCAAGATTTTCTCGACGGAGTTGAACCGCGGCGAAAGGCCTTTTGCCTGTTACGGGGTTCAGCAGACCGACCGGTTTCATGGGGCCGTGGGTGAGCGTTTCTGGACCTCGGCCGGCCATGACTTCTATAGGTAAACAGCCTTCGAAACATCTCGACTCCTCAAAGGGCTTCGGAGGCACAGTTTCCCCCCGGGAAAGCTCATTCCAGAAGCGCAGATATTCTTCTTCAGTGAAGGGACAATTTAGATAGTCGTCTCCGCCACGACCATACCTTGAGCCGGGGAAGACCTTGGAGATGTCTATAGAGGCGGCGTCGATAATTGGCGAAATGGCATCATAGAAATACAGAGAATCACTACCGGTAAAAGAAGCGATGTGGTCTGCCAGGGAGTCAGATGTAAGTGGACCGGATGCGATAATAACGATTCCGTTATCAGGAATTTCCTTCATCTCCGAGCGGATAAGGTTAAATCTTGGAGATGATGTCAACTTCGCTTCAATGAAGAGGGAGAAACGGTTTCTGTCGACTGCCAGGGCGGTCCCAGCGGGGACGGAACATTTGTCTGCTGCCTCCAAGAGAAGGGAAGAGAGAAGCCTCATTTCTTCCTTCAGCAGTCCTGCCGCACTGTTGGGGTCGTTGGAACGAAAGGAGTTGCTGCACACAAGCTCGGCCAGATGCGCATCCCGGTGGGCGGGCGAGAATTTCAGCGGCTTCATTTCATAAAGATCAACACAGTGTCCCCGCCTCAGAAGCTGCCAGGCCGCCTCGCATCCCGCCAGACCTCCGCCAATAATAGAGACAGGTTCTTCGGTATGGCTCATAGATTGAGAGGCTATTCGCCCTTATAGCTACAATTCTTGTCGGGGCAGGCCTTGTATTGCCCCTTGACTCGAGAGTACTTTTCGACCAGGAAGGGGCCACCGCAGGAGGGACATGGCTCCGCGATCGGTCTGTTCCACAATGAGTAGTTACACTTCGGGTAATTGGAGCAGCCGAACAGAAGCTTCCCTTGTCTGGTCCTCTTCTCCACGATTTGGCCTCCACAACCTGGTTCTGG
>JAQULV010000091.1 GCA_028718405.1 Smithellaceae bacterium | reverse complement strand
CCCTCCCCCTTTCGGTCGTTGACGAATACGCAGAAACTATCCTTGCCCAGCGCATATCAATGATCGAGGGTGTGGCCGAGGTGAATGTCTTCGGGTCGCAGAAATACGCTGTGCGCGTGCGTCTCGACCCTAACGCGCTGGCCAGTTACAAGGTGGGAATAGACGAAGTCAGCAACGCCATACAAAGCGGCAACGTGAACCTTCCCACAGGAACGTTATGGGGCACTGACAAGGCGCTCACTATTCAAGCTTCGGGGCAGCTGCAAAATGCAGCCGCCTATCGTCCCTTGATTGTGGCCTATCGAAATGGCTCACCCGTACGGCTTGGCGAGTTAGGTTCCGTCATAGACAGCGTCGAGAACGACAAGGTCGCCTCGTGGCTCAATAACGACCGCGCCGTTGTCCTTGCCATCCTGCGACAGCCCGGCACGAACACGGTCGCAGTCGCCGATGCCGTGAAGAGTGTCCTGCCGCAATTCGGCGCCCAGATACCGTCTTCTTTGAAGCTGGACATCCTCTATGACAGGTCGGCCTCGATCCGGGCGTCCATACGGGACGTTCAGTTCACATTCTTGCTGGCCCTCTTTCTTGTTGTCTTCATTATCTTTGTTTTTCTCCGCAATGTCTCCGCTACAGTGATTCCCAGTCTCGCCCTGCCTATGTCCATCGTCGGCACCTTTTCCCTTATGTATTTGGCGGGCTTTAATCTCGACAACCTCTCCCTCATGGCGCTCACACTCTGTCTCGGTTTTGTCGTCGATGACGCTATCGTCATGTTGGAGAACATTGTCCGCAAGATGGAGCATGGAGAGGCGCCTAAAGACGCCGCCTTAAACGGTTCCCGACAGATCAGTTTCACAATCCTGTCTATGACGCTTTCACTGGTGGCCGTCTTTATCCCCGTCCTTTTTATGGGCGGGATAGTTGGAAGGCTTCTCCACGAGTTCGCCGTCACAATTGCGATCGCCGTTTTGATCTCGGGGTTCATCTCCCTCACTCTCACCCCGATGCTTTGTAGTCTTTTTTTGAGGCCTGTTGCAGAACAGAAGCACGGCCGGTTGTTCAATGCCACGGAACGCATCTACGAGAAATCAGTGAAATCCTATGGTCAAAGCCTGCAATGGGTGTTGCGTCACCGTTTTCCCGTGGCCATGTTCTCCGTCGTCCTTATCTTTATCGCTGGTTATCTCTACTACATCATCCCCAAGGGTTTTCTGCCCAGTGAAGATACCGGACGTATCACGGCATCTACCGAAGCCGCCCAAGGCATATCCTTCGATGCCATGGTCAGACATCAGTTGGAGGTACGGGACGTCATCAGAAAAGATCCTAACGTCGCTCTCACAATGACGAGTGTCGGTGCCGTGGGTTTCAACGTGTCAACCAACGCCGGATCCGTGTTCATCGTCCTCAAACCCGCCTCGGAACGCAAGCTCAGTGCCGACGACGCCATCCAGGAACTGCGGCCTAAGCTGCAGGTGATACCGGGAATTCGCTCCTATCTCCAGAACCCCCCGCCCATCATCATCGGTGGCATGCTCTCCAGAAGTCAGTACCAGTATACTTTGCAGAGCACCGATACGGACGCCCTGTATAAATATGCCCCCGTCATGGTCGAAAAATTGAAAGTGCTTCCGGGATTTCAGGATGTCTCCAGCGACCTGCAGATCAGCAATCCCCAGGCGAGCGTTTTGATTGACCGCGACAAAGCGTCGGCCTTAGGTATCACCGCAGCCCAGATTGAAGACGGTCTTGACAGCGCCTACTCTTTTCGACAGGTCTCGACTATTTACTCCCCCAATAACCAGTACCAGGTCATTCTGGAGTTGGAGCCTCAGTATCAGATGGACGCCGACGCGCTTTCACTTCTCTACATCAGGTCCGCAAACGGCAATCTCGTCCCTCTCTCTACGGTGGCAGCTCTAAAGCATTCCGTGGGCCCGGTGACCATCAATCACTTAGGACAACTGCCGGCGGTGACGATCTCCTTCAACCTCTCCCCAAACAGGTCTCTGGGAGATGCCGTTGCCGATATTCAGCGAGCCGCCCACGGCATCATTCCACCCCGTGTCACCGGAGGCCTGCAAGGGGCCGCACTTGCGTTTACGTCCTCCATGACGGGATTCGGTATCCTCATCCTGGTGGCTATTCTCGTCATCTATATTATTTTAGGAATTCTTTACGAAAGCTTCATTCACCCGCTGACGATCCTCTCCGGTCTGCCGGCCGCGGGTATCGGGGCGCTGCTGACACTTATGATCTTCCACGTCGATCTTAATCTCTATGCCCTTGTTGGCGTTATCATGCTGATCGGAATCGTGAAAAAGAACGCGATCATGATGATCGACTTCGCCTTGGAGGCAGAGAGAACGGAACAAATTGTTCCCGAGGAAGCTATCTATCAGGGCGCACTGATCCGCTTCCGCCCCATCATAATGACCACGATGTCCGCCCTGATGGCGACGCTGCCGATTGCCGTCGGTTTCGGTGCGGGATCCGGCTCCAGACGCCCCCTGGGGCTCGCCGTCGTCGGCGGTCTTGTCTTTTCGCAGATCGTCACTCTTTATATAACCCCGGTTATCTATATCTATCTTGATATGTTTCAAACTGCGATCAAGGGATTCCTGCAAAAAAGAAGAAAGGCCGCGTCAATTTAAACGCGGCCTTACGCCCTCCGAAAAGTATCCGCTTACGAATCTGCGCGTGTCACCTACTTAATCAGCAGGTTGTTCTTGACGGACTTTACGCCGGCAACAGTGTTGGCCAGGGCAACAGCACGATCGATGGTTTCCTGGTTGTCGACGAAGCCCCCCAACTGCACGACGCCGTGGTAAGTCTCCACAGAGATGTCGAACGACTTTAAGATATCGTCCGCTGCGAGTTTTACCTTGATCTTACTCGTGATAGCAGTATCGTCAATATACTGGCCTGCCGTCTCAGATGTCGTTCCCGTTTTAACGAGCAGATTGTTCTTGACGCCTTTGACGCCGGCAACACTACCTGCAAGTTCACCGGCTCTGTCTCTCGTCTCCTTGCCGTCCACGAAACCGCTCAGTTGCACTACGCCGCGGTACGTCTCCACGGATATGGCAAAGGCCTTCAGAACGTCGTCGGCGCCCAGCTTCACTTTGACCTTGCTGGTGATCACTGAGTCATCCACATACTCCCCGGTGCTTTCCGATTTCATCGTGCCTGCACAGCCGATAAGGACCAAGACGACAAACAGACTCATCACAATTCCCGCAATTTTTAAATGTCTCATTTTTCTCCTCCTCTCGTCGGTGAACATTCGCTCCGATAACCGATACGCCGGGCGCCGTTCTTTAACACTTTTTTCCTTGCTCCGCAGTCCAGTGTACAGCTTCGTTACGACGCATCGCATCCAAGAACCGCGGCAACGGCAATATATAGATGATCTCAGATTGATGTCGGGCGGAACAATAAGGCTAAATATGATTTGGGCCTTCCGAATGTCTCAGCCCTGTTTGATGTGCGAAACTAACATAGGTTACAGCCCCCGCGGGGCCGATACATTAATCACGCTTCCAGCGTCACGAGACCTTCGCGGACGGCATATTTCGTGAGTTCCGCAACGCTTCTCATGCTGAGCTTCTGCATGATATTTCTACGGTGCGTTTCAACCGTCTTGATGCTCAGATACAGGTGCCCGGCAATCTCCTTGGCCGCCAGCCCCTCGGCAAGAAGCTGCAGTATCTCGCATTCTCTTCCCGTCAGCAATGATCTTACCGTCTGTGATGACCTCGATTCCTTATTCAAATAGCCTTTGACGACCATGTCCGCTATGCGGGGGCTCAGATAGGTATTACCCGCCGCCACCTGACGTATGGCGGTAGCCAGCTCCGCAAATGCACAATCCTTCAGCAGATACCCTGACGCACCCGCTTCCAGCATGCCCAGAACGAACCGTCTGTCCGAGTGCATCGTCAACGCAATGACCCTCGTGCCCGGGATCGTCGTCACGATCTTCCTTGTCGCCTCAATTCCGTTCATGTCCGGCATGGTCACATCCATGATCACCACGTTCGGCAACAACTTCTCGGCGAGTTTCACGGTCCGGCGACCGTTTTCCGCCTCCCCGACCACTTCCATACCTACCTCTTTCTCGATCAGGGTGCGCAGTCCGTCTCGGACAATCTTGTGGTCATCAGCCAGGAGTATTCTCACATTCATTTCCCGTTCACCTCAATTCTGTTTCTTCCTTGGGGCAACAATCAAAACATGCCGAAAAACCGAATTGTTGTACCTCGCGCACTCTTCCCCGCACGCCGTTTTTTACCTGATCCAACAAGACTACTGTGCACCGTTTTGGGGCCGCTGCGAGAAAGAACAACCAAGGACAGTCTGATCATGCGTTTGACAACGGTACCGATGACAGATGAAGACAAGACTCCTTACAGTTAAAAGTATATCCGTGCCTGTAGTATAAAAAAATAATATAATTTCTGAGGCGACATAATCTTTTTCCTTAGATGAACGCACTTACCTTCCAACGTCCTTGCGTGGTCGAAGTGGTGAATCATACTTCCGCAGCGGCCCGTCATCGCCCCGTCACCGGCACCGCCGCTGTTCCGGGAATAGTTGTCGTCTGCGGATTTCCAAGATAGCGGGGTGGAATTCTTGCCGGCTGCGTACCTAGCGTCTGACTCCCCGCCGCCAGACCCTCTCGCGGCTTTACCTTTCCCTTATCCGCGATGAGGGCCACGATCCGGTCCCGTCCCTTCACCAGTACTATCCTGTCTGCATCCACCTCTTCCAGGCGGTAGCCGTTGAGATAGCCCCCCTTCTTCAGAGTCATCGGTCGTTTGCCACGCCCTGCGGTCGCATAGGGCGCCTTCAAATCCTCCAGGAACGCCAGACTCAAATCATCGGTTATCAACGTGCCGTAAAGAACGACGTCCGGTTTTACCGCTTCAGTTGCCGGGCGATCCGAGGGCAGTCGACGCTGAGGATGAAAGATGTTCTTCTCGGTAACAATGCTATAGTCTATGATAGATGCCTCCATAATCGGGGCAATCCTCTCTCCGTCCTTCACCACTTTAATCTCACGGGCCGATGGGGGGTCGATAACGCCCGCATCATTGCTGATTAGGGGCTCCAGACCCAAATAAAGTATCGCAAGAAGAATCACCAGAAGCCCTGCGTTGAGGACATTTACGCTTCTCAGGAAGTATTGTCTCTTCGTCATTTCAACTACCTCCCGTCAGCCCCGAGACCCGCAGCTTCACGACAAGCTCCTTGGGATTCTGGAAATCCCTGATCCTCACGTCGATCTCCCTGATCACAACGTAAGGTCTCTGCGTTTCGATCGTGTAAAGCGCATCATTCAATGCTGCGATATCGGGCATGATGGCATCGACAACCACCGTGACAACCTTGAATCTTCCCGCGTCTGCGGGGTTCTCGGACCGGTCACTGGCGATTGTTCCGCCCCGCGCCGTAAGTATCCCTTTGATGGTGCTCTGCAGGACGGCGGCAGCGGAAAAGGGAGTGCGCCCTTCAATCGTCTTGTTACCTTCCGTTCTCTTCCGCTCCGTCAACATGACCAGTTCTCTTTCCATGCCCGGCCTCTCAGCAATCATAGTCATGTACTTGGCAAGGGTATGCGACTCCGTTTGATATTTATTCTCTGCCTCCCGCAACGCCTCGCTGACGCCTTTATATCCATACTCATAGAAGACCAGCACCACGAGTATTGTCATCACCGAGACGGTCCAAAGGAGTATCTTACTCTTACCTTTCATGAGCCCGGCTTGGCCTCCTTTGTTTCCGCGACCTCCATCCTGATAGTAAAACGCTCCATGTTGGTCCGCGCGTCGCGAACCGTTGGTGAAGAATACTCGACCTTACGGAATTGCCTCGCGGCTTCCAGTCTGGGTAGCATCTCCGACGCTGAGACGGCATAGCCTTCCAAGTCTACCCCTTCTTCATCGATCTTTACCCTGGTGATCCAGGCATTTTTGGGGATAATCTCCGTCAATCCTTTCAATAGCGTGATCATCGGTGGTCGTGCGTTCTTGAAGCCTTCGACCGTTGCAACCTCTCCTTTACGGTTTTCCAGATCCTGCTGAATCGCCAGGATCCGATTTACCTCCGGCCGGCGTGCCCGGAGCGTATTTTCCACGGCAGCGATTTTCCTTTCCTCCAGACGCAGAGGCACCGTCAGTAAAAATATTCCCGCCGCCAATATCGTGAGC
>JAQULV010000090.1 GCA_028718405.1 Smithellaceae bacterium | reverse complement strand
CAATCCGAGAGCCGCACTCAGGACAGAGCTCCGGCATTACAAAGCGCCTGCTGCGAGGCGTGCCTTCGGGAGTCACGACCTTCACAACCTCCGGGATGACGTCTCCCGCCCGCTGGACAATGACAGTGTCACCGATCCTCACATCCTTTTTGACAATTTCGTCTTCATTGTGGAGGGTGGCGCGGCTGACCGTTACGCCACCTACCCGCACCGGCTTCATTATCGCAACAGGCGTCAAGACACCCGTACGCCCGACCTGGACGATAATGTCCTCAACGATTGTTGTCTCCTGCTGAGGCGGGTATTTACAGGCAATCGCCCAGCGAGGGCTGCGGGAGACGGCGCCGAGACGCTCCTGCATTTGGATGTCGTCGATCTTCAGAACGATCCCGTCGATTTCGTAAGGCAAGGAGTAACGGATCTCATTAATGTGCCGGTAGTAGCTGATACCGTCTTCAATGTTGGCCGCCTGCCTCACATGGGGATTGACCTGAAAACCCCAATGAGAAAGGGTTTGCAGGACATCCCACTGGCTGCGGAACTGGTGACCGCGCACCAGACCCACGGCATAACAGAAGAGAACAAGGGGTCTACGCGCGGTAATCCGTGAATCTAGCTGCCGGAGTGAGCCGGCGGCGGCATTACGCGGGTTAGCAAAGGGTGCTTCACCTTCCTCGATCCTGCGCTCGTTGAGCTTCGCAAAGGCCTTCGTTTCCAGGACAACCTCGCCCCGAACCTCCATGACCTCCGGAGCCGGAGGGTGACTCGCGGCCGACAATGCCAGCGGAACAGTTCGGATGGTCTTTATATTTTGCGTGACGTCTTCGCCAATGGTGCCATCACCCCGCGTTGCGCCTGCGACCAAGACCCCCTTTTCATAAAGGAGGTTGACCGCTACGCCGTCCAGCTTTGGTTCGGCGACGAAACGGGGCTCTTCTTCCGTGTCGATCAATCGTTTCAGGCGGCGGCCGAATTCGGCGATATCTTCTTCGTCGAAAGCATCGTCCAAACTGAGCATTGGGGTTAGGTGGCGAAAGGATCTAAACTTATCCAGGGGGGGAGCTCCGACGCGCTGACTCGGCGACGACGGTGAGAGCAGTGCAGGGAACCGGGCTTCCAACTCAATGAGCTCCACCATGAGCCGGTCGTATTCGGCATCGGAGATCTCCGGATCGTCCAGCTGATAGTATCGACGGTTATGATATTCGATCTGCTGGCGCAGTTCGTCGATTCTCTTTGCAGCGGCGGCTTGATCCATCTATTTGACCAATTTCAGATCGGGTTTCACTCGCGGAGGTTTCGGCTGGGAAAGATGTCCTTGCTCCTTCATGATCCGGTTGTTGAAGATGTCGTTCTTAACCCGTACCGAGTTGATGATGAAAAAAATGATTACGGCCTTTTCCCACTCCCGCCCGACGTCCAGATTCTCCATCTTATCCTTGTAGATTCTCCAGAGAGACGTAAGGGAGGCCTCATCGAAACTCAGTATTTGTTCGGCTATCTTCTCCAGTGTTCTTTCCATCATGATTGATGCGTGCTCGTATGATGATCTTATTCTGAAATTCCGGAAAATACTATAAAACCTCACCGGAGAAGTCAATTCAAAAGGCCTCTCCTGCGGAAACCCGCAACGGTCCTGGATTATCCAAATATACCTTGACAATGACCGGCATCCATGATAACGGCAACACCATTTGGAGCGGCCCTTGCAATAAGCTGGGGCAGTGGTTATTTTACATATTGAAATCCAACCGAGGTGCGTACAGGTGTTGAAGGATAACGAAAAAGTCGGCGCGGTAATGGTAGTCGGATCGGGTATCGCGGGCATACAGGCATCCCTCGATCTTGCCAATTCCGGAATGAAGGTTTATCTCGTCGAGAACGAGATCAGTATCGGCGGCGTCATGGCGCAGCTCGATAAAACCTTTCCCACCAACGACTGTTCTGCCTGCATTCTCTCTCCGAAGCTGGTCGAAGTCGGGCGTCATCCCAATGTGGAGATCCTTACGCGCCGGACGGTGGAGTCCGTTGAAGGGGAGCCGGGGCATTTTACCGTTCGGCTCACCAGAGCCCCCCGCTATATCGATCTTAAGAAATGTACGGGCTGCGGAGACTGCGCCAATGTCTGTCCCATTGAAGTACCCTCTGATTTCAATGAAAAGCTCAATACCAGGAAGGCGACCTACCGTCACTTTCCTCAAGCCATTCCCTCGGGATTTGCCATCGACAAACTGGGCACCTCCCCCTGTAAGGCCGCCTGTCCCACGCATATCAGTGTCCAGGGCTACGTTGCCTTAATCGCCGCCGGCAAGTATCAAGAAGCATTAAAGCTCATCAAAAAAGACAACCCTTTCCCCATCGTTTGCGGGCGGGTCTGCAATCATCCCTGCGAAGAGGCCTGTATGCGGGGCAAGGTCGAACAGCCCATCGACATCATGCATCTGAAGCAGTTTGTGGCAGACCTCGACATGAACGCCGATACCCGCTATGTCCCTGAGGTGAAGGAAAAGAAGGGAAAGAAGATCGCCGTCATTGGCGCCGGTCCCGCGGGACTTACAGCCGCATATTATCTTGCCATTGAGGGCTACGACGTAGAGGTATTCGAGGCCCTGCCCGTGGCGGGCGGCTGGCTTGCCGTAGGCATTCCCGAGTATCGTTTGCCGAAAGACGTGCTGCGCGCCGAGATCAAGGTTATCGAAGACCTCGGCGTAAAGATCCATCTGAACACCAAGATCGGCAAGGACGTTCCCTTTGAGAAATTGAAGGCCGACTTCGACGCCGTCTTCATCGGCTGCGGAGCAGTTCTTTCCAGCAAGATGGATGTTCCCGGCGAAGACCTGCAAGGTGTAATCCACGGCGTGGACTACTTAAAGCGCGTCAATCTGGGCGAGAAGGTTTTCCTGGGCGATAAGGTTGCCGTTATCGGTGGCGGTAACGTCGCCATGGACGCTGTCCGGACAGCGGTACGGACGGGATCGAAGGATGTCTTTATCCTCTACCGCCGTTCCCGCAAGGAAATGCCTGCCTCCCCCGAAGAGATCGAAGAGGCCATGGAAGAGGGCATCAACATGGAGTTTCTCGTGGCTCCGGTCCGTATCCTTGGCAAAGACGGGAAGGTAACGGGGATTGAATGTATCCGCATGGAACTGGGCGAGCCCGATGCTTCCGGCCGGAGACGCCCGGTACCTGTGAAAGGATCCGAGTTCGTAATTGATGTAGACGCTGTTGTTCCGGCTATCGGTCAGGCGGCGGATCTGGGATTTGTCCCCCAGGAAAGCGGTATCGCCATTAACAAGTGGAATACCTTCGAAGCGGACAGCGTGACCTTTGCCACCTCCGTTCCCGGCGTGTTCGCCGGAGGCGACGTTGTCACCGGTCCAGCCACTGTCGTCAAGGCCGTCTATGCGGGAAAAGAAGCTGCCGTTTCCATCGACCGTTACCTGAAAGGCGAGGACATCAAGGCGGGAAGGGCCAAGGACTGGGCGCAGAATTTAGCCGACAAGGCTGATGTTTCGAAAGTCGAGAAGGTCTCCCGGATGAAGTATCACCTCCTCGATGCCGAGGCGCGGAAGAAGGGCTTCCGAGAAGTGGGTGTCGGCTTCACCGAAGAAGAGGCGGTGGCCGAGGCGAAGCGTTGCCTCTCCTGCGGCATCTGTTCCGAGTGTTACCAGTGCGTCGAGGCCTGTATCGCTGGTGCCATCAACCATGAAGACACCTATGCCGAAGAGCAGATCGAGGTCGGTGCCGTCATCGCCGCTCCGGGCTTCGAGGTCTTCGATGCCGGAATCAGGGGCGAGTACGGATTCGGTATCTATAAGAACGTCGTCACGTCCATCCAGTTTGAGAGAATCCTCTCCGCCTCCGGACCTTACTTCGGCCACGTCCAGAGGATTTCCGACGGCAAGGAGCCCCAGAAGATCGCCTTCATCCAGTGTGTCGGTTCCCGCGACACCTCCTGCGACAACAGTTGGTGCTCGTCGGTCTGCTGCATGTACGCGACGAAAGAGGCGATCATCGGCAAGGAGCATGCGAAGGGTCTGGAACCCACAATCTTCTTCATGGATATCCGCGCCCATGGTAAGGATTTCGACCGTTTTGTGAACCGCGCCAAGGGCGAGTATGGTATCCGTTACATCCGCTCCATGCCCTCGAGTGTAAAGGAACTCCAGCAGACCAATAATCTATTAGTGAAGTACGTCTTGGAGGACGGCTCTCTTGTCGAGGAAGAGTTCGACATGGTTGTCCTGTCGGTCGGTCTCACGCCACCCAAAGAGGCGGCAAAGCTTGCCAAGGCTTTAGGGATCGAGCTTGAAGAACACGGCTTCTGCAAGACGTCCAAAGTCAATCCCGTCCAGACCTCCCGGGATGGGGTCTTCGTCTGCGGCGCCTTCGGCGGCCCCAAGGATATTCCTGAGACGGTCATGGAAGCTTCCGGTGCTGCGGCCTGCGCCGAGGGGCTGCTCGCTGCCCAGCGGGGCACCATGATCACGGCCGAGGAAACGCCGGAAGAATCAGATATCAGGGGTATTGGGCCCCGTACTGGCGTGTTTGTCTGCCACTGCGGCATCAATATCGGCGGCGTCGTTGACGTGCCAGCCGTCGTGGAATACGCCAAGACCCTGCCCAACGTCGTCTACGCCACGGACAACCTCTTTACGTGCTCGCAGGACACGGCCGTCAAGATGGGCGAGGTCATCAAAGAACAGAACCTGACCCGGGTCGTTGTTGCTTCCTGTTCGCCCCGGACCCACGAGGGGCTCTTCCAGGAAAACTGTGAGAAGGCGGGCCTCAACCGTTACCTATTCGAGATGGCCAATATCCGCGACCAGAACTCCTGGGTTCACATGCACGAACCCGAAGCGGCGACCGCTAAAGCTAAGGATCTGGTGCGCATGGCCGTGAATAAGGCCCAGTATTTAAAACCCTTGAAGCCCGGCCAGCTGAACGTGAATCATGGCGCACTCATCATTGGTGGCGGGCTTGCCGGCATCACTGCCGCATTGTCGCTGGCCGATCAGGGCTTTGAATCGTACATCGTCGAGAAGGAAAACGCCTTGGGCGGTAACTACCGTAAACTCCATTATACACTTGAAGGCGTGGATGTTCAGAAACACCTCGCGGATCTTATCGATCGCGTCAAGGCGAGTTCCCTCATCCATGTCTTTACGGCCGCCGCGATCAAAAAGATCGAGGGTTTCATCGGCAACTACAAGACGACCGTTCAGGTGAGGGACGGCGAGGAACAGTTCGAGCATGGCGTCGTAATTGTTGCCACCGGTGCCTACGAATTCGATACGAAGGAATACCTCTACGGTCAGTCCGCTCAGGTTCTGACGCAGAGGGAATTGGAACAACTGATCCACGACAGCGATGTGAAAGCGATGAATGCGGAAAGCGTCGTCATGATCCAGTGCGTGGGTTCGAGGAATTCCGAGCGGCCTTACTGCAGCAGATACTGCTGTTCCGAGGCGATCAAGAATGCCCTGAAGCTGAAAGAGGAAAACCCCAACCGCGACGTCACGATTATCTATCGCGACATCAGGACTTTCGGTCTCAAGGAGGACTATTACAAGAAGGCCCGCGAGCTGAACGTCAAGTTTGTCCGCTACGACGAGGATCGCAAGCCCGAGGTGACGCAGGACGGTAACAGGGTGAACGTCAAGGTTCTTGATCCGATTCTCAACGAGACGGTAGAACTCAAGGCCGACCTTCTGGCGCTCAGCGTCGGGACCGTGCCGAACCCGGGCAACGAGACGATCGGCAAGATGCTGAAGGTTCCTACCAACCAGGATGGCTTCTTCCTGGAAGCACACGTGAAACTGCGCCCCGTTGACTTTGCCACTGATGGTGTCTTTATGTGTGGTATGGCCCATGCCCCGAAGCTTTCCGACGAGTGCGTTACCCAGGCGAACGCCGCGGTATCACGGGCCTGCACGATTCTCACGAAAGACTTTATTGAGGCGGAAGGAAAGACGGCCTACGTGAACAAAGAGCGCTGTATGGCATGCGGGCTTTGCGAGGCCAACTGTCCCTTCGGCGCCGTCGCGGTTGATTACAACGAAAGTGCCGCGGTGGTCAACGCCGTACTTTGTAAAGGTTGCGGCGTCTGCACGGCGTCCTGCCGGATGAATGCCATTGACTTGAACGGTTTCAACAACGAAGAGGTACTGGCCCAGATCGCCGTACTGTAAAACCAGCGGAGTTATACGAACTGCAT
>JAQULV010000089.1 GCA_028718405.1 Smithellaceae bacterium | reverse complement strand
GTTCATTCTATTTCTAATGATGGGGGGATTTGACTGGGATCAAACGGTGGGATTTAAGTCAGTGGGCAGAATCTTCGAGCCGCAGATCAATCTGCAGATTCATTTTTAGACGGGGGCCGTCTCAGCGACGACCTTGTTCTTTCCGCTCTGCTTGGCGCGGTACATACTCTGGTCAGCCCTCTCCACAAAGGAGGTGGGTTCTTCGGAAGGACGATACTGGGCGACGCCGATGCTGACGGTGGCGCTTATTCTATCGGCGGCGTTGGGTATGAATATCTCCTCCTTGAAGTCGGCACGAATACGCTCTGCCACGATGAGACCCTTATCGAGAGACGTCTCGGGCAGGAGGACAACGAATTCTTCGCCGCCGTATCGGTAAGCCGTGTCGCTGGCGCGGATGGAATGCTCGATTACCCTGGCCAGACGAACGAGGACGCCGTCACCCTCCAGGTGTCCGTAGCTGTCGTTAAAGTGCTTGAAATTGTCTACGTCCATCAGCAACAGCGTCAAAGGATAACCATGGCGGGTTGCCCGATCTACCTCCGTCTGCAACTGGTTGTAGAAATGTCTCGAGTTATATAGCTTCGTAAGACCGTCGGTGATACTCATCTTAAAGTGACGCTTCGCACTTTCCCTCAAGGCCTCTTCGATATGCCGGCGTTCAGTGATCTCGACCATCGTCAAGGGTTTCTCGCCGCCCTCAACGGAAGAGATGGTAAGGAAGACATTGCGAATACCGCCCTTGCGGTCCACCAGCAATGTTTCGTAACTGCGCGGCGCCTTCTCGTCATCTGGTCTCTTCAGCGATTGATAGGTGTGGATCCTGATCCATTGGTCCTTCAGAATGAACTCGGTCCATTTCTTCTTTCCTTCCACGTCGCTGCGCAGATAGCCCGTCAGGATCTCGAAGTTGGCATTGGCACTGACAATCGTATCGTCGGCCTCGACGATCAGCATGATGGCCGCTGTATTTTCGAAGAGAGCCGTCTGAAGAGCCTGGGCCTCGCGGAAGGCTGTCCTAAGGTGCAAGCTGGCAGTAACATCCTCCACCGTCGTATAGATCAAGGGTGGCCCGTCCTGCGGATACTCTAACTGCGAATTCACCAGGCCGCAGAGCTTCGTGCCGTTCTTTCTGGCAAACTTGATGTGTTCGTCCTTGAGAAACTTGAGACGATGGAGGGTCTCGGAGATTCTGACGTTTTCCTCGGCGGAGGCCAGCAGCTCCGAGAAGGGAACCTCCAGCAAATCATCGAGGGAGGAGTAGCCCATCATCCTTACGAAGGCCGGGTTGGCCTTGATAATCCGACCGCCGGGGCCAAAGGTATGCACCAGAACACCGGCATTAACACTGTTGATCAGGCTCCGATGCTTGTCCTCCGTTTCGGAAAGCGTCATCTGTAGATTGGCCGTTTCATTTTGCGCCGCCACCGTCTGTCCTTTGAGCACCGAGATCAGTATCGCGCTCACGAAGAATACGATCACACGATAGGAATCGAGACCCACGTCCAGCGTCTGGTTCCAAACGTGGTCGCCGATGAGCAGGGCTGAGAATAAGGCTGCCGCCACAATGCCTTTGTTCCGCCACCAGAGAGAGGACAGTATAATGGGAATAAGATAGAGCAGCGAAGTGAGAGTGTCAGAGCTGTAGAAATACGCCACCAGTATCGCACCCACAGCCAGGACGATGATGATAAGAATCCGATCGGCGTTTTCCAGACCATATGAATGTTGAGACGTCTTTTGTCTTGTCACTTTACCTGCCCGGCAATGGTATCGTCGTGCATGCTTCCCCGTTTGGGGTTAGAAAAAAGCAATTATCATACCCGTTTAAAAATGATTTCGGGGCACCCGTCACAAAAATAGGGCCAATCCCAGATTCAGCCCGTACTGGTAGGTTCGGCTCGCCGGCTCGTATGTCACATAATCAACTAGGCCGAGAAGGTTTCTGTGCTCCACATAGTCGCTCTGCCGCGATGAGTTGTAGTCAAACCAAGGGGTGCAAACCAAGACCCAGTTCCCCCCAATCCTGTATCTGACAGGAAGATCCGCGTGCCAGCCGATTTTGTCTTTGAGTTTGTAAGTGGTGTCCGTCGCCGTGGGATCGATAGCGGAGATAAAGGTCTTCATGGTGCCGTCAACGGCGACAAACGCCTCCACATTCAGCCCCCAGGACCATCTGTCATCGAGCCTTCCCTCTATGAGGACCCCCAAGGGAAGGTATTGCCAGCTGTAATCTTCACGGTAGTTGGGGGCCTTCGCTTGGCCCCGTCTCCAGTAGCGGTATCCGTAGCCCGCGTAGGGCGTGACGGAAAATCGCGGTGTGTCCCAAACTCGGCAGCCGGCGACGGCTTCAATCTTTACGAGAGCCTGGGGATTGTCGTCGGTGGCGAAGGGAGTGTCATCCTGGAGTGATCCGTCGTAAGTGAGATCGCCGCCGGCGTAACTTCCCGACAGACGCAGATAGAGCATGTTTAAACGGGTATCGATATTTCCATAGATGCCGGGTAAAAACCCCCTCTCGCTGCTCTTGGCGGGCGCCGTGAGTTTTTCCTCGTAATCGAAGCGCTGCAGGCCGACCCCCATCTCCAAGCTGCTTTCGGCTTGGGAGGTTGCGCAGGGAAGGAAGACCAATAAGGCCATGATCAGGAGGCATTTCCGGTTAACGACACGCATGCTTTTGTCCCTTATGGTGCATTATCATCTTTGGCCGGAGTTAGGGCGAGAGAAAGAAGCCCAACGGCTATTGCAGATTGCGGCGGCGTTTCAGCAACGCCAACTGTTTCGCTTTGATGATACTGGCGGCGCGACTACGGTTCGTCTTCTAGAGCTTCTCCGGATTGAACTTCCTCGCCGGACGGTATCCCTTGGACGGTCTTGAGTTTCCTTTCGATGACCCGCGATCTCCTGGCCGCGACATCGATGGTGTTGCTCGCTTCCTGAAGCTTCTTCTGCGTTTTCTCCAGGATTAAGCCGAAGGAGGAAAATTCGGTTTTCACCGTCCCCAGTAGCGTCCATACCTCACTGGAGCGCTTCTCAATGGCCAGTGTCCGAAACCCCATCTGGAGACTGTTGAGAAAAGCGGCCAGAGTCGTGGGACCGGTGACATTAACCCGATACTCGCGCTGCAACTGCTCGAAGAGCCCGGTGCGCCTCAGGACTTCGGCGTAGAGTCCCTCTGTGGGCAGGAACATGAGGGCGAAGTCGGTCGTATGGGGGGGATCGAGATACTTGTCGCGGATGTTCTTCGCCATCTCCTTTATCGCCCGCTCCAATTGTCGCGAGGCATCGTCAACGAGAAGGGGATTTCCCTTTTCCTGGGCTTCCAGAAGCCGCAGGTAATCCTCCTGAGGAAACTTGGCGTCGATGGGGAGCCACAACAGTTCTTTGGGTTCGCCACGTCCGGGGAATTTGATCGCGAACTCCACCCGGTTGGCGCTTCCCTTCTTGGTAACGACGTTGGCCTCGTACTGTTCAGGAGCGAGTATCTGCTCCAGGAGGTTGCCCAACTGTATTTCGCCAAAGGTACCCCTGGTCTTCACGTTGGTGAGCACCTTCTTCAAATCGCCCACCCCTGAGGCGAGGGTCTGCATCTCGCCCAGGCCCTTATGGACCAACTCCAGCCGCTCGCTGACAAGCTTGAATGATTCACCCAACCGCTTCTCCAACGTGTCGTGGAGTTTTTCATCCACCACGGCCCGCATCTGTTCCAGCTTGAGGTTGTTGTCTGATTGGAGTTCCTTCAGCCGCACTTCGACGGTATCGCGCATCTTCTCCAGGCGGGATTCATTGGAAGTGGAAAGGGCCTTGAGTTGTTCCGCGAAGATATCCAACTGGCTTTTTTGAATGCTGGCGAAATCGCGGATCGAACAGCTCAGTTCCTCACGTTGCTGACGGTTGTTAAGGGTTGCCTCCTCGCGGTTCTGCGCCACTTCTTCACGGAAAGCCCGTTCGATGCGTTCCAGGTATTTCTCCAGGCCGTCGAAGCGTCCTGCGGCGCCAAGATTGCGCAATACCAGCCAAATGACGAGGACCAGTACTATAAGCAGGAAAAGAAAGATGCCGTAAAATAGCATGGGGTATGGGCCTTCCCGTTTGATTATGGCCCAGAACTAAGCGAAGGGGGTAGACATTGTCAAGAGATATTTGGTTATTTGCCGATCGTTGACAATGTACCGACGGTGGGCAGAATCGCAGTGCCGGGAAATTCCCGTCAGTCTTCCGCGGCCTGGAGATAGACGTGGAAAGTCGAACCCTCGCCGGGCGCGGAATCCACGGTGATGATTCCGCCGTGCCTTTTGACGATGGAGTAACAGACCGTCAGTCCCAGTCCCACGCCCTTCTCCGGTCCCATCGGTTTGGTGGTAAAGTAGGGATCAAAGATATTGGGCAGGTTCTCGGGGGCGATGCCTGTGCCCTCGTCCTTCACCGACCAACGCACGTAGTTGCCTTCCTTCAGGAGGAGGATTTCGTTGGCCTCCAGCGAAACGTTCTCGGCGCTGACATGAACGATTGTATCTTTCGGGGTGTTCTCAAAGGCATTGGTGAGCAGATGATATACTACCTGACGCATCTGTCTTTCATCGATCATCGCCGGCCAAAGCCCTTCCGGGAAGAGAAAGCTACAACGCTCTAACCCGCCCGCCGCCAGAACAGCGGTCTCCTCCAGAAAGCGGTCCAACCGGACCTTGCGCCTGATGGGTTCGCCTCCCCGTGAGAACGTGATCAGTCGTGCGGAAAGGTCCTTGGATTGAAGGCTGGCGCGTTCCGCCTTCACCAATTTTTCGTACGCCCTATCCGCGGGGTCGATGCAGTTCTTGGCCATGCTTACGTTGCCGAGGATCACGGTGAGGAGGTTATTGAAATCGTGGGCGATGCCCCCCGCCAAGATACCCATCGCCTCGAGAATGCGGACGCGTGCTAATTCCTCCTGCGTGAGCTTCTGTTCCGTCGTGTCGCGAAAGATCCCCAAGATAAGCCTCTTCCCCTCATGCTCGAAGAGGCTGGTCTTGATAGATACCGTTCGGATGTGACCGGCCTTTGTGATCACCTCGCTTTCTGTCGACTCTCCATCGAGGATATCGATGAGCTTGCGGAAGGTTCTGGAGAAACCGTCACCGCCGATCATATGAGGTGGGTGTAAAACGCGCTGAGGCTGGCCGACGATTTCCGCCCTGTCACGGCCGAAGAGAACGGTGGCCGCGTCATTGCAGTCGACGATGATACCGGAGTCATACTCCGCTACAACTATGGCATCCGTAGCCTCGTTGAAGAGCTTGCGTTGCCACTCTTCGGCGTTTTTTAAGTTCTCCTCCATGCGGACCCGCTCCGTTAAATCGACGATCGTTCCCTGGTAGGCGAAGATCTTCCCCTGGCTATTCCTCTTGGGTACGGCGTTAACCAGCGCAAAGATAAGGGAGCCGTCTTTTTTCCTCATCGTGGTGGTGAAGTCTTTGACGAAACCGTCTTTCGCGATCAATTCTCCCATCCGGCGGCGGTCCTCCGCGTTCACGTACAGATCCGTAACGGCTATTTGAAAGAGTTCCTCTCTGCTTGCGTAGCCGAATAGTTCCACGGCCGCCTCGTTGGCGTCGATAAGCCTGCCGTCCCGGCGGGTGATGAAGACGCAGGCCTTCGAGGTCTGGAAGAAGGCGCGGTACCGCTCTTCGCTTTCCCGCAAAGCCTCTTCCACCTCCCGTCGCTTCCGGCGGACCTCAGCCTCCTGGAGCTCTCGGTCGATGGCGGGGATGAGACGCTTCAGGTTGTCTTTCATAATGTAGTCGTGGGCTCCGGCCTTCATTACCTCTACGGCCGTGTCTTCGCCAATCGCCCCGGAGACGATGATAAAGGGGACATCTATCCCGCTCTTCTGGGAGAGAAGCAGGGCGTCCACGCCACCAAAGTTCGGGATCATGTAGTCGGAGAGGATCAGGTCCCACGGTTTTTCAGTCAGAACGCGCTCCATGGTGGCGGCAGTGTCGACACGTTCGAATGTAATTTCGTAGTGGCGCCGCAATTCGCGGACGAGCAGCAGGGCATCCGCCTCGGAGTCCTCTATGATCAAAACACGTAATTCCCTCATCTGCCGACCCTCTCCCGGTTTGCGGACGCCGCCGTGTTGAGGTTGAAAAGAAAGACAACCCGCTAAATTTTATGCAATATCTGAACCGGCAGATCCCAACTGGAGGCTAATATCTGACCCTTGCGTTGACGGATGATGAAAAAACCGGTATTTAGGCGTAGCGAAGA
>JAQULV010000088.1 GCA_028718405.1 Smithellaceae bacterium | reverse complement strand
CGCGAATTCCGCGAAGCTGAAGGTTGCCGTCAGGAGCACCACCGCCGCTGCCACCACCATCGTTCCGAGTGTCTTTTTCATGATCCGTACCCTCCTTTCGGGTTTTTTGTTGGTTTGTCTTACGATAATGCGGGAAGCGTGCCAAGGGCGTGGCGCGGGCGTCCTTCTATTTTGAATGCATTTAATTCCAAGCGGTTACGGATTTTCGGGGTGGCGCGGCTTGGTGGCGGGCGGGGGGCCGAAGGGCCGGATTTTGAATGAGTCGTTAAAATTTCTTTAACGGAACGATCATCCTTTCTTTAGAGAGCATTCCCTCCGGAAGGGGCCGGCGGGGCCGAGTCCGCGCTCGAGGCGTGCGTCATCGAGGGCCTCCCCTCCGGGAAGGGTCGGCGGTCCTGCAGGGTCCGGCCGGCCGGGAGATGAGCCCGCCTCAGGGCGGTCTCGCATCGCCGGACTCCTTGCCCATGCGGGCCGCGCGGAGACGCGGGAGGCCTGCCGGATGAATTCGACGACAAGATCGGGAAATGCCTTGTCATCGTGTTCATTTCTCTTTATATTCATCCGCGAGATCCGACGGGACGTTGCGAGGGCAAACGGGGATCGTCATCAAGCGACGGTGGTCCGATCCTCCCCCGCTTGCCCCATCGGCGGCACGACGCGCATCGAACACCGCGGTTATCAACGACGTCACCCATGATCCTTGAACGGCGCACTCTCCCCCAGCTCCTGATTTTTTCCTGCGGACTCTTCGCGGTTCAGACCTTCTGGGGGTTCAATATGGCCACGTTCCCGCTGTATTTGAATGCCATCACGGGCTCGAAATCCCTGACTGGGATCATCCTCTCCGTCGGCGGGATCTTCGGGGCGGTTTTCCCCATCTTCATCGGCGGCCTTTCCGATCGGATCCACACGCGCTGGGGCAGGAGAAAGCCCTTCATCCTCGCCGGTTGGGCGGCGGTGCTGGTGTCGCTCCTGCTGATGGCCTGGACGCGGGACATCCGCGTTGTGCTCCCGCTGTCCCTGGTTCTCTATGCCGGGTTCTTCACCGTGATGGGGCCGTATTTCGCGCTTCTCCCCGACCTCACGCCGCCGGAACAACACGGCACCGCCTCCGGGCTCATGTTTCTGATGGGCGGGCTCGGGGTTCTGTCGTTCATGTTTCTCGGGGCCAGAAGCTGGGATGTATCGCCCCGCCTGCCGTTTCTCTGGGCGGTGGGCGGGATCGCGGTGTCGGTGGCCGTGCTGATGGCGGGGACCCGTGAATTGCCGCCGCGGGCGCCCTTGATCCGCTCCGGCGGAGTCCTGCGCGACACCCTGCGTCACCGCCCCGTGCTGATCTTCCTCGCGGCGATGGCCTGCTGGTGGACCGGCCTTTGGATGGTGTTCATGTTTTTTGTCATTGCCGTCCGGGAGATGCTCGCCGTCAATACGGAACGTGCGGTGACGATCATGGTTTTCATGATTGCCGTGTTTTGCGTCAGCGCGATCCCCGCGGGCGTGCTGGGCGACCGGTTCGGCCAACGGCGCGTGACCGCGATCGGGCTCGTTCTGCTGATCGTCGGTCTGGCCGCGACCGGCCTGGCCGAGTCGCTCGCGGCGGTCTGGGTCATGCTCTTCTTCGGGGGGATCGGCTACGCGGCGGTGCTCACCGTCGCGTACACCTATTATCTGCGGCTGATTCCGCCGGAGCGGAGCGCGGGCTACATGGGGCTCTACATGGCCTGCCAGAACGGCGCGCTCCTCACCGGCCCCGCCATCGGCGGTCTGGTCATCGACCTCCTGGGGCCGCGCTTCCTCTTTTTCGGCGCGGCCGCCTTTGTCGCCGCCGGCCTGGCGCTTTTGCTGTTACGCCAACCGAGCGGAAAGGGCCAAATGCACGGGGCGTAACCCTCTTGCCGATACCGCCCCGCCCGTATCGGCTTCATAAATCCGCCGCCGCGCCGGCGTGGGGAAATTGCCCAGGGGCACTCGGGGAAACGCCCCTTCCAGTTCGGGATCGTGTCTTAACAGGGGTCAGGCGACTGGTTTGGCCAACTTCAGTTTAACGAACATCCATGGCGCTCCCGCAGAGATCCAGGCCCCGACCAGGGCATAGCGGATATAGCGCAACAGATAAGGGAGCGCCGCCTCCGAATATGGGGCGATCCATCCGAAAAGCGCCTTCAGACCGAGGTAGAACACAAGAACGCCGGCCAGTCCCAGGAGATAGCGCAAGATGCGCTGCCAAAGCGCTCCGCCGGCATCGAAACCGCCCCGGCGATTCAGCCAGGCCATGCCGGCCAGCAGTCCGAACAGCGTTCCGGCGGCGGTGAGGGCGGCGCTCAGCGAGACGGCGTCCCGGGCATGTTCCGCCCAGGCCGGCAGCGGTTGCCAGCCCGTGATTTTCAGACAGAGGAAGGGGACGAGGGAAAACAGAAAAAGCCCCAGCGAGGCAAGGAAGGACGCCAGGAGCTGCTGTGCCCCGCTCAAGGATTTCAACCTTGCCGCGACCGGTTGCCAGGTCCGGAGGACCAGCCACAGCAACCCAGCGCCGATCAGCCAGCCGACCATCACATCGTGCAGAAAATGAACCCCCAGATAGAGGCGCGAAATGCCGATCAACAGGATGACGAGGAGGGCAATCACCCATCCCCACCCCCTGTTGACGATGGCGGCCAGCATTCCCCAGACGCCAAACGCCATCTGGGCGTGTCCGGAAGGCAGGCCGAAGGAGGTCTCGTGGGCGTAAGCCATCACCTCCGGACTGTACCAGTACGGGCGGGGACCGTGGAAGGTCAGTTTGAGCGCATCGTTGACCCCGGCGTTCAAAAGGAGAATGACGCCGACGCGCAGGCCGATGCCGGCCTCGACGCACCAGTAGAGGGCCGGCATGAGCAACAGGAAGAAACTTTCCGTTCCCAGGAAGGAAAAGACCTCCATGGGCGTCCTGAGCCCGGCGCCCAGATTCTGGAAAAAGAGGTTCCACGGGATTCCCATGTTCCAGACGGTTTCCATAAAAGCCCTCCTGGGTTGAGTCGATCGGATCCTTCCCTCCGCGCGAACGCCGTTCCACGGGCCCCCATGACGCTGTCTTGCGGCGACGGTGCGTGCGCCTTCGCCACGGCGCCATCCGCCTGCGGGGGCGGCGAACGCCGGCTAACGGGATGGTGGTTTCAGCCGCAGGCCTTCTCCAGCGACGCCGCCAGTTTTTTCAGTTCGTCACGGGTCAGGTCCAGAGAAACCTTGCCGCCGCCGGGGTGGGCGAGGACGAGGGCGGCGCCGGTTTCGGTCTTCTCGACCTGCCAGCGCGTGTCCGGCGGGAGTTTCACCGTCTCCGCCAGCCAGTCCGCGGCCTCGAATTCCGCGATCTGAATGAGAACGCCGAAGGCGTCGCGGGGGTGAATGAAGATCTCCTTCCAGACGCCTCCCGGGTACTCGTGGTGGCCGAAGAAGGGAATGCCGTGCGCCTCGAGATGGGCCATGGCCTTGCCGATATCGGGCGTCTGAAGCGTCATGTGATGGACGCCTCCCTCCCGGTCCTTCAGAAACCCCTCCAGGAAACTGCCCTCTGCCGTGGGGGAGATGATCTCGAGCCGCGACAGATCGCCCAGCGAGAAGATCTGCCAGAAAAACTTCGCCCCGGGATCGTCCGCCCCGACGCCGGCAACGGCCCCCAGGATGTCACGGAAAAAGCGCTCCGCCTTTTGCTGGTCCTTGACCGCGATGGAAACGTGATCGATACGTAAAATCATCCCTTCCCCTCCTTTTCCGGGGTCATCGTATCCGCGGGCCATCCGAAAAAACCGGATCGCAACGGCGCGCAAAAGTTTCAGGATGGGTCAAAAGAACGTTGGCACGCGATCCTTTACGTTTTCTTGAAATAGCGATCGAGAAAGGTGTCAACGACATTGACGCTCAGAAACCCGGCCAGGATATGCGTTCTGACATACGCATTGATGAGCCCATCCTTCTGGCACATCAGGTTGAGCCTGTTGACGCAGCTCTTGCTGGTGACCGTGACGGCGTGCTGCATGTCGTTGATGGTTTTGGCGATCTTCCGGCGATTTCCCTTGTTGAGCCAGTAGATGTTGAGGAAAAGCCGGGACACGACCTCGGTCATGTCCAGTAGAGGTTCGATGCCCTGGAAATACCGACGAAACTGTTTCGCATCCTCGCAATACTCGAAAACGGCGATATTGGTCACATATTGCAGGGCTGTTTGCATATTGGTTTCGCAGACATACTCAAGGCCTGCCCGTTTGACATAGACCGCGGTGACCTTGTCGTAGGAATTGAACTGGTCGACCTGCTCTATGAAGGGCAGGAGGGGTTTCATCGCGGAACAAAACACATCCTGACCCAGAAAGGGACAGACGGAGCAGGTCTTGAAGGCGTCGTTCTCTTTGATCCGAGGCGGAAGTTTGGACGGATTCTGCCAATATTCTTCAGCGAGGTCTCGCACATGCCCTTCCGAGAAATCGATGACGCTGCCGTCGGCAAAGTGCAGGTACATGCCCCTGTCCCTGTGAAGATCCGGTGCGGTTGTCATGAGTGCCAGATCAAACCTCCCGTCGTCCCTCCGATCCCGCTTGACGCCAGGCCAGGGTTGCTGATTTGATCGAGAATGCATGCAAATCTCGACGCCATCGAGACGAGGGGAGTATATGAGGAACGCCCTTCAATGTCAATGGCATGCGGGGCTGTGTCCGGAGCAACGGGAACGGCCCGGACAGCGAAACTTTGACAAGACGGTCCGGACTATGCTTTATTCCCGCTCGATACCGGCGAGACGGCCCCCGGCGTGAGCAGGGACACACGGCCGTTTCCCGCGGATGCTGCCTGCGCCAGGGGATCGGAACCCCGGGCGCGGCGATGCGGATGATTCGGTCAGTGCGTACCGAAACCGGTCAGGAGTCGGTCATGAGCGATGGATTGGAAAAAAGAAAGTTTCAGCGCCTGGACTGCCCGTTGGACGTCGCCGTTGAGATTGTTCCGGTGACGGAAGCCCCCCAGCAGCGTCCCCCCCTGCACATTAGAAGCCGAAATATCTCCAAAAGCGGCATCTGCTTGGAAACACAGTCTATCGAGATTGAAGGCGTCCATTTGCTGTCGGGACTCCCGTTTGCCCGGAAGCACCGTTTATACATGAGCATTCAACTCACTCCGGACGAGCCGCCGTTCGAGGCAATCGGAGAGGTCCGCTGGTATGACATCTCGAGCGACACCCCCGCGTCCATCTATCGTGTGGGCGTGGCGTTCCTCAGGGTGAAGAAGCCCGGCAAAGAACAGCTGGCGAGATTCCTGAAAAGCCATAAAGCTAGCCGGGGACTCTTCGCCCCGGGACGTCCATTCTGACAGGAAACGCACTCATCACAACAGGTCCGTGAAGTCTTGGATGTGTTCCATCTGATCGATGCGGCCGGCCGCATCGAAAATCTCGTCTCGCTGCTGACGGCTCAGGATATGCCGGGTGCAGATTTCCAGCTTCTCTCTGATATCGATGGGGTTCTTGTAAGAACCCTTCATGGCATCGGTAAATTGATGGTATTCGGTCCCATTCTTAAGTCGGATCTTTACCCCGCCGCTGTTGATGCCTTCTTGCATCTCCTTGACGTCCAAGGACGGATCGACCACGAAGTGTATCCTGTCGAAGAATGCATGGAGTTGTTTGTCCGTGATCCGTTCCTTGGTGAACTGTGCCGGCGTCAATTCGCCGTCCATCATGGCGACGGCCAGCGGATAGACGGAATTGAAATAAAGCGGCACGCAGGTCAGGTAATCGGTCTTTGCAATCCGCTCAATCAAATCGATCAACTCATCCTTCGGCTTATTCAGGAGCAGCGTGACCGTCGGACTCTGCACATCGACACCGGAGATGTCCCGCCAGTCAATCCCGTAGGCACGCATGAGATCGAGCGCGGAATCTACCAGTGCATCCAGCCACCCGCAACACGGGTAAAGCTTGGGTGAATGAGTATCGGTGCGCCAGTCGCTGCCCAAATCCCGCACCATTTCTTCCAGGTCGTAGCGTTCAAAGATGGCGGATGAAAAGCCGTCCGGATGCTCGATGATTTTCCTGAAACCCTTGAAACCCGCCTTTGCCAGGCAGGCGCCGGTGATCCCGGCATGCACCGGGCCGCCGGTTATGAGTCCCTTTGTGGGAGAGAACCAACCCGCAAAGCACTGCGTCATGGGAGGGAAGCAGGAGATGCCCAGGGCGTCCATCATCTGGTCCCGGTTCAACCCCAAAAGCTTGCCGGCCACGACAGCGGCGTCGATTTGGTGGT
>JAQULV010000087.1 GCA_028718405.1 Smithellaceae bacterium | reverse complement strand
GCTTCTACGACGAGGGGGTTTTTATACCGCGGGAGATCCTCGTTCCCGAGCCACTGGAGGACAGGATCGTGGTCGAGGAATGGCTGTCGGA
Organism: Smithellaceae bacterium; assembly: GCA_028718405.1. Classification (GTDB taxonomy): domain Bacteria; phylum Desulfobacterota; class Syntrophia; order Syntrophales; family JAQULV01; genus JAQULV01. The sequence goes on along the minus strand of JAQULV010000087.1, from coordinate 6,193 downwards.
AAAGCGCGGCGGAAAGGTGGTTCTTATAAATCCTACGCGCGGGGAGGGCAGGGAACTCCTGAAGATGGCCGCCAGCAACGCGGAGAACGTCTTCCAGACCGAAAGGCGCGGCGAAAGGCAAAAGCGTGTTGCTCTCGCTCTCGATCTGATGCAGGAAAAACTTCACCTGAACAATCGTCCACAGCGGATCGAATGCTTCGACGTTTCCAATATCGGCGGCGATTACGCTGTCGGGTCCATGGTGACATTCTTGGGCGGGGTTCCCCACAAGGACGGCTATCGCCGTTTCCGCGTCAAGACGGTCGTTGGTGCCGACGACTACGGGATGATGTACGAGATCATGTCCCGCCGTTACGCGACGCGCGACGATCTGCCCGATCTCATTGTCGTCGACGGCGGCAAGGGCCAGTTGAGGGTTGCCCTCTCCGTCTTGAAGGATTTGAGGATAGAAGGTGTCGACGTCATCTCTCTGGCAAAGGAAAAGCCGGAAGCGCGATCCTTGCGCAGCCGGGAACGCAAGGCCGGGACCGTCAACCGTGGGGAAGACAGGGTTTACCTGCCCCAGCGCAAAGATCCCCTCTACCTTTCCGACTGGCCGCCCGTTCTTTTCCTCCTGCAACAGATCAGGGACGAGGCACACCGCTTCGCCATCTCCTACCACCGGCGCGTAAAGGCGAAGGCCGATCTCCATTCGATCCTCGATGATATTGCGACGGTCGGGACGGTGAAGAAGAAGGCGCTGCTGAAGTTCTTCGGAAGTCTCGACGCCGTCAAAGCTGCATCTATAGAGCAGTTGCAAAAAGTTCCCGGAGTTGGTAGAAGAAGGGCCGAACGAATTCACACCGCCTTGCAGGCCATGAATCACGATAAATGAGTAACCTCTCGATCTTCATCCTGGCCGTCGGACTCAGTATGGACGCTCTGTCCGTCGCCATCGCTTTGGGCGCCTCCCGTTCCGGCATTTCCTGGATGCCGATCCTGCGGCTCTCCCTTGGTTTCGGGGTGTTTCAGTTTGCCATGCCTATTCTGGGTTGGCTTATCGGTGGCACCGTTGTGGACTACATCGGGGCTTACGATCACTGGGTCGCTTTCGGATTGCTCCTCTACGTGGGATTGAAGATGATCCATGAAGCCTTTCGGGCCGCGGACGAAAACGATACGGGTCATGACCCGACCACAGGGCTTACGCTTCTTATGCTCTCCGTAGCTACCAGTATCGACGCCCTGGCTGTGGGACTCAGCCTCGCTCTGCTCAAGACGCCCATCCTTTATCCCAGTGCGGTCATTGGCCTCGTCTGTTTTGTCATCACGGCGGTGGGGATGCTCTTCGGAAGACCCCTGGGGATGCTTTTCGGAAGAAAGGTGGAAATCCTGGGAGGCGTGGTTTTAATCGGGATCGGGGTCAGGATTCTGGCCCAGCACATGTTTTAAGGAGAACAAGCGATGCAGAAGAAAACAATCAAGACAAAGGCCGGCCGCCACGAGAGCTCCGTCTGCAGTCGGATCGACTTTCCCTGGGGAGAGGTTGCCGTTCTCTGGGAGGGAACGGGGGGCGACGCCCCGATTGGCAGGATCATCTTGCCCGGTCGCGGCAAGAAAGCGGCGGTGAAGGATCGAGCGGAAGCCAAGGGAAAGAAGTTTCCCGCCCATGTTGCCGGCTATTTGAAGGGTGACCCGGCACCGCTTTCCCTGGAAGGTCTGGATATGGGAGTGTTAAAGGGTTTCCAGCGGCGGGTTCTTATGGCGACGAGACGCATTCCCCGCGGAACGGTGCTCACTTACGGGGAGTTGGCCCGACGCCTCGGGGTGCCGCGTGGCGCCAGAGCGGTGGGACAGGCGCTCGCGAAAAACCCCTTCCCCCTGGTTATCCCCTGCCACCGGGTCGTCAGGTCCGGCGGCGCCCTGGGCGGCTTCGGGGGCGGCCTCGCGTTAAAACGGCGTTTGCTGGAAATGGAGGGCGTTACTTTCGACGCAAAGGGTAAGGTCAGCGATAGCTGTCTTAGGAAAGGCTAGAAAAGAGCCTATCTGCGGGCCACCTGTTTCATTACCGCTAGGTTGTCGCGGTGGATCACCTCGTCGTAGTCCTTGTAGCCCAGGACCTGTTCGATCTTGGAGGTCTTGAGCCCCATGATCTTGCGGACCTCTTCCGATGAGTAGTTGATGAGGCCCTTGGCGATGGGGTTCCCTTTGGTATCCAAGCACGTCACAGGGTCGCCGGTGACAAAATCACCCTCGACAGCGGTGACACCGGAGGGAAGGAGGCTCTTGCCTTCTTCCAGGATGGCCTGTTTCGCTCCCTCGTCGATGTAGAGTCGGCCCCGCGATTTCAGGGTGAAGGCGATCCAGTGCTTTCTGCTGTTGAGGGGCTCAGAAGCAGGGAGAAAGAGCGTCCCTTTTTCTTTGCCGGCGAAGATGTCCGAGATGATCCCTGGCTGCTTGCCCGGGGCGATGATGTAAGGAATGCCGTAGGCCGTGACCTTCTTGGCGGCCAAGACCTTGCTCTTCATCCCGCCGGTTCCCAGTTCGTTTCCCTTTTCCTCGGCGGCCTCTTCGATCTCTTCGGTGATTTCCCGAACGAGCGGGATCAGCTTGGCGTGTTTGTTCTGCGCGGGGTTCTTGTCGTAGAGGCCTTCGGTGCTCGTGAGGTTGATGACCAACTGGGCGTCCGTGATGTTGGCGATCATGGCGGCAAGCTGGTCGTTGTCGCCGAATTTGATCTCGTCGACGGCCACCGAATCGTTCTCGTTGATGATGGCGATGACCCCCAGTCCATGAGGGTGGACAGGGTGTTGCGGACGTTGAGGAAGCGTTTGCGGTCGTCCAGATCGCTCATGGTGAGCAGGATCTGAGCTACGTAGAGGCCGTATTTCCCGAAGGCGTTGGAGTAGATCCTCATCAACCGCCCCTGCCCGATGGCGGCCGCGGCCTGCTTCTGAGGGATACTCTTCAGTTTCGTCGTGATACCCATCCGGTGCTTGCCGGAGGCGATGGCACCCGAAGTAACGATGACGATCTGGTAGTTTTCCCTGGTAAGTTCGGCGATCTCACCCACGAGCTGTTCAATGATCTGCAGGTCGAGACCGTCTTCGCCGGTAAGTACGGCACTTCCGACCTTGATCAACACCCGTTTGACGTTGGCCAGGATTTCTTTTCTGATGGTTGCCATGATTCTATTCGTTTGCCTTCGCGTCCTTTAGGGCGGCCGCGATCGCATGGATCACTTGCTCTACGCCCTCGCCGGTCACGGCTGAAAAGGGTAAAACCTTTATCCCTCTTTGCGCAAAGTTGTCAATTTCTTTTTTCAGGCGCTCCCGCGTCACGGGCAGGTCGACTTTATTGATGGCGACGACCTGAGTCTTAGCGGAGAGAGAGGAATTGAACGAGGCCAACTCGGCATTGATGACCTCGTAATCGTGCTCGGCACTTTCATAATCGGCGCGCGAGATATCGATGATGTGAAAAAGCACCTTGGTCCTCTCGACGTGTCGGAGAAACTGTGTGCCCATACCCATCCCGTGGCTGGCGCCCTCGATCAGCCCGGGTATATCCGCCAGAACGAAGGCATGGTCCCTTCCGTATCTCACGACGCCCAGATGGGGCGTAAGCGTCGTGAAGGGGTAATCGGCGACTTTGGGTTTGGCGGCCGAGACGTGCGAGATGAAGGTGGATTTGCCCACGTTGGGAAAGCCGATGATGCCGACGTCAGCTAGCAGCTTCAGTTCCAGTTTCAGATGGCGTTCCTCGCCCGGGATGCCGTCCTGAGCGAAACGCGGTGTTTGGTGCGTTGCCGTGGCGAAGCTGGCGTTTCCCCGTCCGCCGATGCCGCCATGGGCGGCGATGAAGACGGCCCCGTCGGCGGCAAGATCGGCCAGGACCTCGCCCGTCTCGGCGTCTTTGACGACGGTGCCAACGGGGACGACGATCTGAACATCGTCGGCATCCTTTCCCGTTCGGTTGCTCCCTTGACCGTGAGATCCTCTTTTCGCGACGTGGTGCTGGTTATATCTCAGATCAAGCAGGGTATTGTGCGAATTAGAGGCGCGGATCACGATGTCGCCGCCTTTTCCGCCGTTGCCCCCGTCGGGTCCGCCGCGGGGGACATACTTCTCCCTGCGGAAGCTGACACAGCCCTTGCCTCCGTCCCCGGACTTTACGTAGATGGTTGCCTCGTCGATAAATTTCATGAAATTAAAAAAGGCACTTGCGACAAGTGCCTTTGCGTTTCTTTGATTACCTGTCAAAAAATCGGTTGCACGACACCTTTACCGCCTCAAACTGAAAGAGACGCCTACGAAGAAAAGTTCTGCTTCGTGTAACCGAACTAACTAGACCTTCCGAACATCCACTGCCGCCTGACCCTTCTGGTCCTGCTTCACAGCGAACTCAACCTTCTCCCCCTGCTTCAAACTGCGGAAACCATCCGCCTGGATAGATGTGTGGTGGACGAATACATCCTCACCAGAGTTCCGGGATATGAATCCATAACCCTTCTTGTCGTTGAACCATTTCACGATCCCGGTTTCACGCTCTGCCGAATTGTCCATACTACAAAAACCCTCCTTAAGGATAAAAACTGCCTACGTACCGTAGACGCTTACTTTCTTCCTAGTTTTGTCGAGTCTTTCGTATTTCACAACGCCATCTATCTTGGCAAAGATCGTATAATCCTTCCCGAGTCCCACATTGTTTCCGGGATGGATCTTGGTTCCCAACTGGCGGACAATGATGGCCCCGGCGTTGATCTTCTCTCCGCCGAACACTTTAACGCCGCGTCTCTGGGAATTGCTGTCTCTTCCGTTGCGGGAGCTTCCCTGTCCTTTTTTGTGTGCCATCTTTCACCCCTTCGCTAAATGGAAATTTCCTTGATGCGCATCGTCGTCAATTGTTGACGGTGTCCCGTCTTCTTGTGGTAGCTCTTGCGCCTCTTCATCTTGAAAACATGGATCTTGGGCCCTTTGATCTGCGCAACGATTTCACCGACGACCTTTGCACCTTCCACCACGGGGGTTCCCACTTTGATGCCGGCATCTCCCGAGACCATGAGTACCTCGTCGAAGACGACGACATCGCCCTTGTTTCCTTCCAGCTTTTCGATGGCGAGCATATCACCCGCTGAAACTCGATGCTGTTTCCCACCTGTTTTGATTACTGCATACATGGTTCACAAGTCCTTTGACAAAAATTTCGGCCGCAATGTAGCGGAAAAGATGTTCATTTGTCAACACAATTTATGTTTAACCGGCAAAAAACTCTCTCCTTTAGGGCAAAGATGCTAAACAATTTCCACTTGTTCGGTTTCGCGGCTACCGTGTCTAATGATCGATAATTAAAGAGAAACGGCGTTAGGCGCCCTGACCGTCCAACAGTCCTGTTCCGGAGGCGTCTTTCCTCGCCGCCGAAGCGGGGAGACCGCCGAAAAAGGTGTCGGTCTTGATGATTCGAAGCAGGGAGGCCGCCTTTTCGTCCCATCCCAGGACATGTTCCATAAGGTCTGTGGCCCGAAGCGAACCGCCTCCGGAGACTGATACGCCAAGTGACAGCGCCTTGGCCTCTCGGTTCAGGGACAGCTCCAGGACGGAGGGGCGGATGTCGCGGATCACGGTTTTGCCTTTTCTTTCCTTGGTGATCACAAACTCCCGGCGTTTCAAAAAGTCTAACATCTTTTCTTCCAGGAGGTCCAGACTCTTTTCGGTTAAATCCCCCGGGAGCTCTATCAGGTAGTTCATCTGCGCAATCCTCTCCGCCAGGGACCCTTCCCCGGAGGCGATCTCACACAGCGATTGAACCGCAAGGCCTTTCGGCAGCGCTGCGTTGATCGTCGCGATCAGATCTTCAGGCGAAAATACGTGCGGGGCCGCCACTGAGATGTCGACGTATTCACCACGACTTTCCAATCCTACAGGGGTGGCCAGGGCGAAGGAAACCTTCGGGTGCGGATGGAAACCTTGCGAGTGGAAGAAGCGCAGCCCGCTACGGCGGATGGCGCGGACCAGGGCGGCGGACGTCTCGAGGTGCGACAGAAAACGGGCCGGCCCTTCCTTGGTAAACTTAAAGCGCAACCGCAGTTCTTCGCTGCGTTCCCTTTCCTCTGCGGTAACGCCTCCCGATGTTTCCTTCACTGCGTCCGGAGCCGTAACGATCCGGATGTCGCCACTGCAGGCGCCGCAGTCGAGACACTTGCCCTTTCTGCAAT
>JAQULV010000086.1 GCA_028718405.1 Smithellaceae bacterium | reverse complement strand
CCGGGAATACTGACGGGGTCGATTCTGGGCATCGGCCGCGCGGCGGGTGAGACGGCCCCCATCATGTTCACGGCAGCGACCTTCTTTTCGGCGCTCCTTCCCAAATCGATTTTCGACGAGGTAATGGCGCTGCCGTACCACATCTATGTCCTGGCTACGGCGGGCACGCACATCGATGAAACGAGACCCCTGCAATACGGGACCGTCCTGGTCTTGGTGGGGTTAGTCCTTACTATTGATCTTTTCGCGATTGTCATCAGGAGCCATATAAGAAGGAAGAAAAGGTGGTAACAGTGCAAGCAGATACGATCATGGAAGCGAAAAGCGTGAATTTCTATTATGGGGATTTCAAGGCGCTGACGGATATTACCATGGACTTCGAGAAGAATCGGGTTACCGCCCTGATCGGCCCTTCGGGTTGCGGAAAATCGACGCTGCTTCGACTTCTCAACCGGATGAACGATCTCATTGACGGCACGCGCTTGGAAGGAGAGGTGCTGTTCGAAAACGAAAATATCTATGCTCCCGAAGTGGACCCTGTGGAAGTGAGGAGGCGCATCGGCATGGTTTTTCAGAAACCAAACCCCTTTCCGAAATCCATCTTCAACAACATCACCTTTGCGCCGCATCTCTCCGGGGTTCGCGGCAGGATTGAGCTGGAAGAGCTTGTGGAACGCAGTCTCAAGCAGGCGGTACTCTGGGAGGAGGTTAAGGATATCTTGAGCCATTCCGCCATGACGCTCTCGGGCGGACAGCAGCAGAGGCTCTGTATCGCCCGTGCCTTGGCCATGAAGCCGGACGTGTTGCTCATGGACGAGCCCACCTCGGCATTGGATCCCATCTCGACGGCGAAGATCGAGGAACTGATCGAGGAATTAAAAAAAGACTATACCATCATTATTGTGACACATAATATGCAGCAGGCGGCACGCGTTTCCGACCAGACGGGGTTCTTCTATCTGGGGAAACTGATCGAGTACGATGTTACGGGAAAGATATTCACGAATCCTTCCGTGAAACAAACGGAGGATTACATTACCGGCCGCTTCGGTTAGGAGGGGCAATGTTCTCTGTGATTACGCAAAGACGGAGAATCCAAAAAAGGGGGTCCTATGGACGGAACGCGACATACCAGCATCCAGTACGAAAAAGAACTCCAAGAGGTTAAAGAGAGTCTTCTGTACATGGGGGCGCTGACGGAGAAGGCCATCGATCGCGGGATCCGCGCGCTGACCGAGCGCGACACTGTTCTGGCGCAACAGGTGATGGGCGAGGACGATCAAATCGACAAGCTCGACGTGGAGATCGAGGAGAAGTGCATCCGCCTTCTGGCGTTACGGCAGCCGGCCGCGCGGGATTTGCGTTTCATCACCACAGCCATTAAGATCAACGGCCATCTGGAACGCATCGGCGACATGGCCGTCAACATTGCCGAGAAGGCAATCATCTTAAACGACGAGCCGCAACTCAAGCCCTACATAGATCTGCCGAGGATGGCCGAGATTGCCCGCACCATGATCAGAGAGAGTCTCGATGCCTTGGTCAGCGAGGATATTGCCCTGGCCAACAAGGTACGGCGCGATGATGAGATCATCGACGATCTGAATGAGCAGGTTTTCCGGGAGCTGCTCACGTTTATGATGGAGGACCATCGGAACATCCACCGGGCGATGATCATCTCTCAGATATCGAAGAGTCTGGAGCGCATCTCGGACCACGCAAAAGGGATCGCCGACATGGTCATCTACATGGTGACGGGCCGGAGCGTTCGGCACGAATCACCCTCCGATGAGGACACGCAATGAGACCGCGACTGTTCTATAAGATTTTTGCCACGTACCTTCTGATCGTCATTCTCTCTTTAGGCGTGATGGGCTATCTCGTCTCCCGGGAGATCAAGAAGGATGAGACCAAGAAAATTAAAGGGGAGTTGTTCTCCCATGCTCGGGTCATTGCTCTCATGCCGCAGAAGGAGATTAATGACGAGATTCCTCTGCTGGCGAAGAAGACGAACACCAGGATCACCCTCATCAACAAGTCAGGTGTAGTCGTCGCTGATTCGGAAGCAGACGTGAGGAAGATGGAGAACCACCTGAACCGGATCGAGGTCTTGGAGGCGAGGATAAAAGGTGCGGGAGAGGCGACACGCTATAGCCATACGCTCGGCGTAAACATGCTCTATGTCGCCCTGGCACTGCGGGAAGGTCCGGAGGTCAAGGGCTACCTGCGTTTGGCCAGGCCGCTGTATGCTGTTGATGCCTCGATCGACAGCCTCGTAAGATCAATTTACCACGCCGCATTGCTCGTTGTTTTGCCCGTGTTGCTTATCGCCTTCCTGTTCTCCTTCCGTCTCATGTCGCCGATCCGGGAGATGGCCTCTTTCACGCAACGCGTGCGTAAGGGGGATGTACCGGGGACGCTGCTCATCGCCTCTGGTGACGAAATTGGTGAACTTGCGAGAAACATCAACTACATGGTCATGGAACTGCACGAGAAGGTGCTCTACGCCCAGGAAGAAAAAGCGCAGCTTGAAGCTGCCTTTGCTGGCATGATCGAGGGCCTTCTTATTGTCGATTCTCGGGACCGGATCGAGCGGATAAATGACGGCATGAAAAGAATCATCGGCCGTCGCTACAGTGGCATCGAAGGCAAGACTCTGCTGGAGGCCTTCCGTAATGTCGAGTTGCAGGATGCCTGGGAGCGATTCAAAAAAGAGGGGGCACCGGTGCTACAGGAAATCGCGATCGGTGAGGATTCACCGCTCATCCTGGACGTAAACATCTCAGCCGTCGCCGGTGCCGAGGCCGAACCGCGGAAAGCGATGCTTGTCTTCCACGACGTGACCCGCTTGAAAAAGCTCGAGACAGTCCGCGCCGATTTTGTCGCCAACGTGACCCACGAGATTAAAACGCCCCTCACCGCGATCATGGGGTTTGCCGATACGTTGAAGGACGGTGCTTGGGAAGATAAGGATACTGCCCAGCGTTTCCTGGAGATGATTTCGGACAACGCCCGGCGCCTCGATCGATTGGTGGATGACCTCCTTACCCTCTCAGGCATTGAGTTGGGCGAACTGCGTCTTCAAAGGGAGGACTTTCCGCTGACGGATTCCGTGGAAAGCGCTCTCTCTGTCATCGATGTTAAAGCGGCCGAGAAGGGAATTGCGCTGCGGCGGGAGCTCGCTGAAGCACTACCCAATATCTCGGGCGACCGCGATCGTGTCCTGCAAGTTCTGCTCAATATCTTGGACAACGCCGTCAAGTTCACGGCAGAAGGAGGGAAGGTAACGATAGGCGCCGCTGAAACGGACGGATACGTCAGGGTGCGTATCTCCGACAATGGCGTCGGGATCCCCGCCACCGACATCCCCCGACTGGGAGAGAGGTTCTACCGCGTCGACAAAACCCGCTCGCGGCAGTTGGGAGGGACAGGTTTAGGGCTTTCGATTGTGAAGCACATCGTGAAGGCCTTAAACGGCAGGATCGAGATTGAAAGCAGGCTCGGCTATGGAACGAGCGTATCCCTCTATTTCCCCGTCGCAGTAGGCGACACACCGGATATTCAGGACCAAGAAGCCTAGGATCATGGAAATATAATTGTGGAGCATGTAAATGGATTATTCCTCGTTCGTCGTCATCTTTATCGTACTCATTGCCCTGGCATTCGATTTTATCAACGGCTTCCACGACTCGGCCAATTCCATCGCCACGGTAGTTTCCACGCGAGTACTTTCTCCGCGCTATGCGGTCATCTGGGCGGCCTTCTTCAATTTTGTCGCCGCCTTCCTGCTAGGTACGCAGCTGGCAAAGACGATCGGTACTGGCATCATCAACCCGGCCATCGTCGATAATCATCTGATCATTGCCGCCTTGGGCGGTGCCATTTGCTGGAATCTTGTCACCTGGTGGTTCGGACTTCCCAGTAGTTCCTCCCATGCCCTGATCGGCGGCCTCATCGGCGCGGGACTGGTCAAAGGCGGCATAGAGATACTGGTGTGGAAAGGGATCATCAAGACGGTCAGCTTCATCATTTTGTCCCCCGCTATCGGAATGGCCTTGGGGCTTCTGTTCATGGCCATTGTTTTGAATGTGTCCCGCGGCGGCACCGTCGCTTCGGCGAATCGCGTCTTTCGCAAGCTGCAGCTCTTATCCGCCGCCGTCTACAGCCTGAGTCACGGAATGAACGACGCTCAAAAAACGATGGGGATCATCGCGATCGTGCTCTTCAGCAACGGCTACCTTGGCTCCAAGCTGTACATTCCTTTTTGGGTGATCATTCTATGTTATCTTGTTATCGCTTTGGGGACGATGGCCGGTGGATGGAGGATTGTGAAAACCATGGGGATGAAGATCACCAAGCTCCAGCCGATGGGTGGGTTCTGCGCAGAGACCGCCGCCGCCACGTCCATCATCGGGGCATCGCTTGCCGGAATTCCCGTAAGCACGACGCACACAATCACCGGGGCGATCGTCGGTGTAGGTTCCACCGGCCGGCTGAGTGCGATACGGTGGGGAGTGGCCGGCAAGATCGTCTGGGCCTGGATCCTCACAATACCGGTTTCGGCCTTTATCTCCGCCGCCATCTATCTGTCCCTGGAAAGATTATGGTGAGGTAGTACGGCATGAGAAGGGACGGGTGATCCTTACCGGATCTCGCCGCCGACAACTGAAGGAAGAAGCAAGCCTGGTGGGCGACGAGATTCGAATCCTTCTTCCTTCTTGTCCGCAACCAGAAAATGTTGAGCTCGCACCGTTGGCAATCCTTCCCCCATGCGGTTCATAAGATATAGGGTATCAGCATCTTCGACCGACGTTTGTATGCCGAATATTGTTCTCCGAAATGATCCAATAAGACCCTCTCTTCAACGGAGATTCTATAGAAGGTCGTCAATAGGGTTGGAATAAAGAAGATCAATATTGATAGCCAATTTGAGACGGCGATGCCCATTCCCAAGAAGATTAATGATTGTCCCGAATATGATGGGTGGCGGATGTATTTATAAATACCGGCGGTGATCAATTCGTGATTGTCGATGATCTTCACGGTATAGGTAAATTGGTCTTGCAGCGTCTTTATTGCGGTCAATCGTATGAATAGGCCCAGACAAATAGTAAGAAATCCAAGGATCGACATGAGCGGAAAATGAGAACTAATTCTTCCGTATTCGGAAAAAGACACCGGGAAAGCGATCCCCGCACTCAGCCAGATTGATACATAAAATACTAACAGGCTGTAATTATCGTTATCCTTGGTCGCATGATGTTTTTCCCTCGTCTTTATTGCGGAGAATCGCTCGTACGTCCCCCAAAGAATAAAGAACACGATGGTAGCCAGGTTGATTATCCATTCGCTATGCATTATGAAACCTCGTGGGCGGATCTACTGAACGTCAATTCGGGATGGTGTATCCGTCATGGGTATTGGCTTTGCGCTAATATCACTTGTTGGCCGTCAGTTTCTCCGCTGGCACGGCGATTTGGGTAAAGATTCCCTTTGATACCAACTGCTCGATACCCTCGGATACGGAAAAGATCTCAGCGTCGACGACCTTGATCTTCCCGCCGTTGTTTATCACTTTCGATCGGCAGATAATCAGCGGGCCGGCGGCGGGCCTGAGGTAGTTTATCTTGAATTCTATTGTGAGGATGCGGAACTCCCTTGATACTGTCGTAAATGATGCGTATCCCGACGTATGGTCCGCCATGGTCGACAGGACCCCCGCGTGAACGAATCCATCCTGCTGGAGGTGTTTATCGGCCACCTGCAAGCAGGTCTCAAAACGACCATGACTGGCTGCGGCGACTTCAAAGCCGCAATACGCGGGGAAACCTCTGACGAAATCCTTCTTCAAAAATTCAAGCCAATCGGACGTCATATTGAGGACCCTATGTGACTTTTCATCCCCCCCGGCGATCCTCATTTCCCGGGCGTCTATTCGGTGATGCCGGTTATGTCGTCGTCAACGACCTCACCCGACGCTGTGTGAAAATCATATCCGGAACAGAAGTAGAAGGACAGATGATCGTCGCGATTCAAGGTCACCGATTTCCAGACGCCGACGTTGACGGGCTCCAGGTAATTAAAGCTAGTTGCCAGCAATAGGTTGTCCGCGGCCGGATCGTGCTTGAGGTATTTGGCCAACCAGGCCTGTACGTAGTGACTGGTGACGTCCTGTCCGTAGCGCGAGGCCGGCAGGACCAAGGGGATGTCCGTATATTCCAGATGGGTCGAGGCGCGGGGGACGATGAGCATCGTATCCACGCCCTTCTCTTTCCAGCCGTTGTATCCACTCTTCGCCTCCCGGTA
>JAQULV010000085.1 GCA_028718405.1 Smithellaceae bacterium | reverse complement strand
AGATGTTCCGGCGGCGGCTGAGTTTACGGACCGCTCTCAGGAGCGGGACTTAAAGAGATTGTTAACCCCTCCCGAGATGAAAAGGACCGCCTCGTTGGTAATCGCCTTCACGTTCTTGGCGCGGTCATGCCAAAGCAGATAGTGACAGGCGATGCGCTCGTAGACGCCCACGATGCACACGGCGATCAATTCTGGAGACTGTTTCCGGAGAAAATCCTTCCCCAGTTTCATGCCGATCTGTTTAACTGCGTCCTCTATATCCGAGGTCAGCTTGAGAAACAGCCTTTTCCGCTGCTCCTCGACCTCCGCGCTCTGGCCGACCGATTCCCGGAAGAAAATGGCGATCTTCTCCGGATAACGCAAGCAGAAGTCCCCTAAGAAGACAAAGGCTACGTTCTTCAGACTGTCCAGGGAAAGTTCCTTCTTATTGAACTCGTCGCCCAAGGTCTTTCTCAAAAGATACCCGATCCCCTGCATCAATTTGATCAGGATATCCTCCTTGTTCTTGAAATAGATGTAGACGGTCCCCGTCGACACCTCTGCCATGTCCGCGATCTCTTCGATGCTCGTCTGCTGATAACCCTTGCGGGCAAAGAGCTCCTCGGCTGCCTTCAGGATCGTATTGCCGCGATTTTCCTTTTCACGGAGACGCCGCATCGACCGTCTCGGCAAGGCGTTTTCCGTCTTGTTTCCCGTTGTCATTTCGTGATTCACCCGATTCTTATTTTCATCGCTTCCGCATGCGGCGCGAGAGGTACGCCGGCTCTACGGCTCCCGCTCCTATCATATTCTTCCTTAAACATCAACGCAGGTCTAGAACCCCGAGGTACGGGCAATGATTTCACACATGACCTCGTCCGCGCCTCCGCCGATCGAGAGGATACGCGAGTCTCTGAAGTGTCGCGAGATCAGGGTCTCGTTCATGAAACCCATTCCCCCGAACATCTGGAGGCAGCCGCTGGCCACCTCCGCCATCAACTGTCCGGCGATCAATTTCCCCATGGAGATTTCCTTTGTTGCGTCCTGCCCCTCCATCTTCATCCGGACGATATGATAAGTGAGCTGTTTCAGGCATTCGTTTCTCGTGAGCCACCCGGCCAGCCGGTGACGCAGGACCTGCTTTGTGACGAGCGGTTTGCCGAAGACGACCCGCTGCCGCAGATAATCGACGGTCATGTTGATCATGTCCGTCACGGCCACATGCGTTCCCGGCAGGATCGCGAAACGCTCGTGCTGAAACTGCTTCATCTGGATAATGAATCCTTCTCCCTCACCTCCGATCAGGTTCGAAGCCGGTACCGCCACGTTATCGAAGAAGAGCTCCGCCGTATCGCTGCTGCGCAAACCGACTTTGTCGAGTTTCTTGCTGACATGAAAACCGGGCAGGTTTGTCGGGACGACGAAAAGACCGAAGGAATGGTACCCGGGCTCTTCGCTCGTTCGCGCCAAAAGGGTGAGAAAGTCCGCCTGGGTCCCATTGGTGATGAAGGTCTTGGAGCCGTTGATGGTGTAGTAATCTCCGTCTTTTACCGCCTTTGTCTTGATGGCGAAGACGTCAGAGCCGGCATCGGGTTCCGTGACGGCGATCGCCGCAACCAGATCGCCCGAGATCGCGCCCCGCAGATATTTATCTTTCAAATAATCGCTTCCGTGGGCGGCGATGGCAGGGGTGGCCATATTGGTCTGCACGGCGACCGCCGTCGCCACGCCCATGCCGTGCATATGCCCCAACTCTTCGAGCAGGACCGTCTCGTACCAATAGTCGAGCCCCTGCCCCCCGTACTTCGGATCGTAGCGAATGCCGAGAAAGCCGAGATCGCCCATCTTTTTGAAAAGATCATGGAGGGGGACCGTCTTCTCCTCCCATTCGTCCATGCGGGGGTTGACATCTTTGTCGATGAATCTCTTTACCGATTCCCTGAAGGCTTCATGCGTTTCCGTAAAATACATGCCGATCTCCTTTCAAGCTAAGTGCCGGATTCCGTCTATCGGAGCGCCTTCTTATCCACCTTCCCCACGGCGGTAAGCGGGATGGCGTCCGTTATCTCCACAATCTTGGGAACCTTATAAGCGGCCAGGTTCTCGCGACAATGATCAATCAGGTCTTTCTTGATGGCCTCAGGGTCCTTCACTTTTGCCCGGTCGGCAAGCTGGACGACCGCCTTGACTATTTGACTGTCGGGTCTCTTGGGATTCGGCATCCCGACGATCGCGCAAAACTCGACGGCCTGATGCTGGCAGAGAACCTCTTCCACCTCCCGGGAGAAGACCTTGAATCCCCCGACGATGAGCATGTCTTTGGTTCTATCCGCGATGTAGAAGTATCCGTCTTCATCCATCCTGGCCACATCGCCGGTATAGAGCCACGTTTCGTTTTGGAAGTTGCGTAGCGTTTGGGCCGTTTCATCGGGCTTACCGTGATAGCCCTTCATTACCTGTGGCCCTGAAACGATGATCTCGCCAACCTCGCCCACGGGCACCTCCGCCGTTCCCGTTTCGACATCCACCAGCTTGATCCGCGTATTCTGCAGCGGAACGCCGACAGAGCCGATCTTCTTTTGTCCCCGAACGGGATTCATCGAAATGAGCGGGCTGGCCTCGGTCATCCCGTAGATCTCCACTACCTTCCCTTTACCCACAACGGCCTCCAGTGCAGAGATAGCCTCTTTCGAAAACGGGGCCGCCCCGGAAATGCAGACCTCGCAATTCGAGAAATCGATCTTGGAAAAGCGCGGATTATCCAAGAGCATCTGATACAGGGAAGGGACGTGCAGCATGATGCGCGGCCGGTGCTGGGCAATCTCCTTGCAGACGTGGTCGGTGTTTCTGGGGTCCGGGATCAGGCACTGCGTATAGGCCATGGCCATGGTCGTCATTCCGAAATAGAGGCCCGCCTGATGGAAAAAAGGAAATCCCGAACAGGCGACACCGCCGCCCATCTCGAAATTGAACCATTGTTTCGCCTGGAGGATATTGGACACGATATTTTTATGGGTCAGGACCGCCCCCTTGGGCACGCCCGTCGTACCGCCCGTATACTGGATGAGGCATGTATCCTCCGGACGGACGGCCGCCCGAGGGATAGCCTGCGGAGACCGCTTCATCACGTCGCGGAAGGTTATGACCTCTTTGCCCGCTATCGGCTCAATCCGGCCCACCGGCACCTTCTTCAGCAATTTTGCGAGCACCCTCTTCGGGAGGGGAAGGAAGTCGACGATGTTGGTGGCGATACAACCTTGCAGAGAAGGGATATCATCCTTAATCTGCTGCACACGATGTTCGAAGATCGCATCCAGGGTGACGAGCACCTTTATGCCCGCATCGTTGATCTGATAGGCCATCTCCTTGGGCGTCAGGAGAGGCGAAACCCCACTGGCTACGCAACCTACCCGCAGGATGCCGGCCAGCGCGATCAGGTACTGGGGGACGTTCGGAAGGTTGATCCCCACGATATCTCCCGGAACGCACCCCTTCTCCTTAAGATAGCCGGCCAAACGTCCGGAGAGTTCGTCGAGGTCTCTGAAGGTGAAGGTACTCCCAAGGAAATGAAACGCCGCCAGGTCGGGCTTGTAGTTCATCGCCTTTTCCAAGAGATCGACATACGTTTCAGCGGGAATCGTCATCTCGGATTCCACCCACGGATCATAGGATTGGAGCCACGGTCTTGCCTCGTAAGCTGACACGGCGCACCTCCTCTTGGAACAATGAATCCTGCCGGTGATCCCTCTTTGCGAAATAGGAACGCTTCGTCTCAAAGCCGACCTATTTCCCCTCGATTGCCACGGAACGGTTGTCCTCTCAACGGATGCGGCGCCTGCCCCGGTCAGGTACCGGGAACGATGGATTCCGGCAGATCGATGACCTTCGCGCGCAGGTATTCGCCCAGGGTCTTCGCCTGGGGGTCGCTGCGGAGCGAGGCGGCGACTCCTTCCCCGAGCACGCCCTTGATGTAGAAGTTGACCGCCAGGAGATTGGGAAACTCGTAGCGCTCCATCTCAAATTGGCTTATGTCCTTCAAAAGCTCCTTCAGCCGGGCCGTTGTCAGGAATTCGCGCAGGAAGGCGAAGGCCTCGGGGGTCTTTGCCCAGACGCCCAGGTTGGCGTTACCGCCCTTGTCGCCGGAGCGCGTGGCGAAGACGCGGCCCAGAGGCATGCGGACCGTCTTCCCCGCTGGCGCCGGAGGGACTGCAATCTCTTTCGCAACAGGCACGGGCGCCGCGGGATCGGGCAAAACGGAATCGACCGTTACCACCTTCTCATCGATGATGATCTTCTGCTGAATATGTTTGGTCGAGATGAGGGTCGGCCAATGGACGATGGCGGGCCCTCCCTTGGTCGGCGGGGCGGTGGCGGTGAAGCCGGGGATGTTCGCCAGGCCCAGTTCGACGATCTTTGCGGAGAACTTGCCCACTTTTTTTTGATCGGGGTCCATCACCGAGACGCGCAGGTAGGCGAAGGCCTCATCGTTCGTTTGCGGGTCTTCCTTGTCGGAGCGGATCAACTGCACGTTCTCCACGGCAAAGGTCCCCCGGCCGCCGAGGCTGTCGAACAAGGCGTCTGCGAAGATCTTCGCCTTCTTTTCGATATCCAGCCCCGTGAGTACGATCGTCATGGCGTTGCGATAATTGCCTGCGTTGTTGATGCAGACCTTCGTCGTCGCGGGGGGAGGATCACCCTTCACGCCCGTGATCTTTGTCCGGTCGGGCCCTTCTTGCGATATTTCTATGGTATCGAAGCGCGCCGCCACGTCCGGCGTCAGGTATTTTGGGTCCCGCACCTCGTAGAGAAGTTGAGCCTTAACCGTATCCACCGACACCAGCCCCCCGGTACCGGGATGCTTCGTAATCACGGAAGACCCGTCGGGATAGATCTCGGCGAGGGGATAGCCCACATTGAGAAACGAGGGCACCTCGTCGATGAAAGAAT
This sequence comes from Smithellaceae bacterium, assembly GCA_028718405.1. Classification (GTDB taxonomy): domain Bacteria; phylum Desulfobacterota; class Syntrophia; order Syntrophales; family JAQULV01; genus JAQULV01. The sequence continues at coordinate 1,430 of JAQULV010000085.1, read as the reverse complement.
AATTGCCCCCCGTCGCCTGGGCGCCGCATTCGATGATATGGCCGGCAACCGCGGCGCCGGCGAGTTTGTCCCAGTCATTCTTCCCCCATCCGAACCACCAGGCGGCCGGCCCCACAACCAGCGCCGCGTCGGCCAGGCGGCCACCGACCACAATATCGGCCCCTTGGGCGAGCGCCTCGGCGATCCCCCAGCCGCCCAGATAGGCATTGGCGGAGATAGGCATGGCGCCGGCTTCCTTCAGACGGATTTTCTTATCCAGGTGAACAAATTCCTCTCCCTTCTCCTGTAACTCGGCCAGCCGTCCCATGAGATCATCACCCTCGATGCAGGCGATCTTGGGATGAAGCCCCAAGGTGGCGGCGATCTTTTTCAGTTCCTGCGCCAATCCCTGTGGATTCAAGCCTCCCGCGTTGGAGACGACCCTAATCCCTTTCTCAAGGCATTCCCCCATCACCTGCTCCATCTGCTTGAGAAACGTCGGCACGTAACCCGTCTCCGGCTTCTTCATCTTCTGGCCGAAAAGGATCGCCATGGTCAACTCCGCCAGATAATCTCCCGTCAGGATGTCGATGGGCCCCCCCTGAACCAGTTCCTTAGCCGCCGAAAGGCGATCGCCGAAATAACCGCTGCAGTTGGCGATGATGACCTTGTCATTCTTCCTCGGTTCCTTCGTGCTCATAATATCCCCCTTATTAAACCGGTTATCCATCTGGGTTCCGCTGTAGTTTATCCCTGCGAAAGCAGGGACGGGAATGACGATTTGTTGCGAGAGCAGCTGCTTTATCTGCCGGTAAAAACAGGCGGCCGTTTTTCGATGAAAGCCGTAATCCCTTCTCTCGCATCCTCCGTGCTCACCACGTCCTTGAGCTTTTCCGAAAGAAAATACAAAGCCTCTTTCAATGACATGTTCGCCGCTTCGTAAAAGGCCTGCTTGCCGATCTTCATTCCGATGGGGCTCTTGGCCGCCAAGATATGGAGCACATGGCTGACCTCCTCATCGAGACTTGCCGCGGGGACGACCCTGGTGATCAATCCCATGGCCAGTGCCTGCTGGGCTGTGAGCCGCTCACCCAAGAGGATCATCTCCATGGCCTTCTTCTGGTTGACGTTGCGAAAGATCAGTGCCCCGATCATCATCGGCCATAAGCCGACGTTGACTTCCGGCGTTCCGAATTGTGAGTCGTCGCTGGCAATGACGATATCGCAGGCCAGCATGAATCCCATGCCGCCGGCCAGACAGAAGCCTTTGATGCGCGCCACGGTGGGCTTCGGGAAGCTCGCTAATCTGTTGAGAAGCCCGGCATACTGGCCGAAGATATCTTTTCCTTCCGTCGCCAGGCCGCCTCCCAGCTGTGCCCCTGTGCAGAAAGCCTTCTCGCCTGCGCCGGTGATCTGGATGACCCGCACCTGCTCGTCTCTTTCCGCCTCGG
>JAQULV010000084.1 GCA_028718405.1 Smithellaceae bacterium | reverse complement strand
GTGGCCAAGGTGATATGCCACAGCCTCTCCCGGCGGACCTTGGAGGGGATCACCTCCACGCGGCACTTCTCGCAGACCACACCGCGATGCTTCATTCTTTTATAACGACCGCAGAGACACTCGTAATCCTTTACGGGACCAAATATCTTGGCGCAGAACAGCCCGTCGCGTTCCGGCTTGAAGGTCCGGTAATTGATCGTCTCAGGCTTCTTCACCTCCCCTTTGGACCACGAGAGGATTTTCTCGGGCGAAGCGATAGAAAGCTTTATCGCGTTGAACCTGATCGGATCTTTGGGTTTTTCAAAATAACTGTAAACGTCTTCCACGGATGATACTCCTCATTTTCGGACCCCTTTTCACCGGGGCCACTGATTATCTCCGGCCGACAGCCTCCGCATACGACGCGGCATCGCCGGCCCTAAACTGACCTCTTTACTCGTCTTCCAAAAGCTCCATGTCGAGACACAGACTCTGCAGTTCCTTCACCAGGACGTTGAACGACTCGGGAAGACCCGGTTCCAACGTATGCTCTCCCTTCACGATCGCCTCGTAGATCCTGGTACGGCCCGCCACATCGTCGGACTTGACCGTCAGAAACTCCTGCAGCGAGTACGCGGCGCCGTAGGCCTCCATGGCCCAGACCTCCATCTCGCCCAGTCTCTGCCCACCAAACTGGGCCTTTCCGCCCAGGGGCTGCTGCGTAACCAGCGAGTAGGGCCCAATGGAACGGGCGTGGATCTTGTTGTCGACCAAATGGTGGAGTTTCAGCATATAGATCATACCGACGGTGATCTTCTGATCGAAGGGCTCGCCGGTTCTACCGTCGAAGAGGACCGCCTGGCCCCCTTCACTGAGGCCCGCCGACTTCAGGATCGCGGCGATCTCCGCTTCTTTCGCACCGTCAAAGACCGGCGTGGCGAAGAACACACCCTTCTTGAGGCGGCGTACGAATTTCCTTATCTCCTCGTCGGTGGCGCCGTCGACGAACTTGGTGAACTCGGGGGAGTTATAGACTTTCTTCATCTCCTGACGAAGGCGATCCGCGCCGAATTCCTTGTCCATCATGGCGTTGATCTTTTCGCCCAAGCCGCGCGCCGCCCAGCCCAAATGGGTCTCCAGGATCTGGCCCACGTTCATACGCGAGGGAACGCCCAGCGGATTCAGGATGATATCCACCGGCGTACCATCGACGAAGTAAGGCATATCTTCCTCAGGCAGGATCCGGGAGAGAACGCCTTTGTTGCCATGGCGGCCGGCCATCTTGTCGCCCACGGAGAGCTTCCTCTTGATGGCGATGTAGACCTTCACCATCTTGATGACGCCCGGGGGCAGTTCATCACCGGCCTTCAGCCTTTCGATTCTCTCTTCAAAATACGCTTCGACGAAATCCTGCTTCCGCTCCAGGTTGGCCAGGAGCAGTTTCATCTTTTCTTCTGCGGCCTCAGCACCGGCGAGCGTTATCTCCTTCCATAGCGAGAAGGGTATCTTCTCCAGAACGTCGGCAGTGATGACATCGCCCTTCTTGAGGATCACCTTCTTCTTCTTGGGATCCATCAGGCGCGCGCCGCTCGTCTTCTTCAGGAGCATCGTCCGAATCTGGTTCTTGACACCGTCGGAGATGATCTTGATCTCCTCGTCCCGGTCCTTTATGAGGTTGCGGATGGCCTCTTCCTCGATATACTGGGAACGGTGATCCCGCTCGGCGCCTTTCCGGGCAAAGATCTTGGCGTCGATCACGACACCCTCCACCCCGGGGGGCACCCGTAGCGACGTATCACGCACATCGCTCGCCTTCTCGCCGAAGATCGCCCGCAGGAGCTTCTCCTCGGGGGAAAGCTGCGTCTCGCCCTTGGGCGTTATCTTACCCACCAGGATGTCACCGGCCTTCACGGAAACTCCCATCCGGACAATACCGCTGTCATCCAGGTTGCGCAGGGCGTCCTCACCCACGTTGGGAATGTCGCGGGTAATCTCTTCTTTACCGAGTTTCGTGTCCCGGGCCATCGTCTCAAATTCCTCGATGTGGATAGAGGTGTAGACGTCGTCCTTGACGACCCGCTCGCTCACGAGGATCGAGTCTTCATAGTTGTAGCCACCCCAAGACATGAAGGCCACCATGACGTTGCGGCCCAAGGCCAGCTCGCCGTTGTCGGTCGCGGGACCGTCGGCAATGATGTCTCCGGCCTTCACGCGGTCGCCCTTCTTCACGATAGGCTTCTGGTTGAAACAGGTATCCTGATTGGAGCGCTGGTACTTGGTAAGGTTGTAGATATCGACACCGGTATCGAAGCTGTCTCTACCCGCGCCGTCGCTCTTGATGACGATCCGCGAGGCATCGACGTTTTCCACCGTGCCGGCCCTCTTGGCCGCCGTTACGGCACCGGAGTCTCTGGCCACCACTGCCTCCATGCCGGTACCCACGAGAGGCACCTCGGGCTTCATCAGCGGCACGGCCTGCCTCTGCATGTTGGAGCCCATGAGCGCCCGGTTGGCGTCGTCGTGTTCCAGGAACGGAATCAGGCCCGCCGCGACGCTGACCAACTGGTTGGGTGAGACGTCCATGAGGTTGATTTCCTCGGGAACGACGGCAACGAAGTCCCCGCCCCTTCTGGCGGAGATGAGTTCTCCTACGAAGCGGCCGTTTTTATCCAGCGGACGGTCGGCGGGGGCGATGATGAAGTTTTCCTCCTCAATGGCCGTGAGAAACCGGACCTTGTCGAGCACTTTGCCGTTTTCGACGACCCGGTAGGGGGTCTCGATGAAACCGAACTCGTTCACCTTGGCAAAGGTGGAAAGGGACACGATCAGACCGATATTGGGACCTTCCGGCGTTTCCACCGGGCAGATACGTCCGTAATGGGTTGGGTGAACGTCGCGCACCTCGAATCCCGCTCTCTCTCTGGTTAGACCGCCGGGGCCCAGCGCGGAGAGCCTCCTCTTGTGGGTGATCTCGGAGAGCGGATTGGTCTGGTCCATGAACTGCGAGAGCTGACTGCTCCCGAAGAATTCGTTGACCACGGCCGAGACGGGTTTGGCATTGATCAGGTCGTGGGGCATCATCGTCTCGATGTCCTGCAGACTCATCTTCTCCTTGATCGCCCGCTCCATCCGGACCAGCCCGATGCGGAACTGGTTTTCGATCAACTCGCCCACCGACCGCACCCTTCTGTTCCCCAGATGGTCGATGTCGTCAACGCTGCAGTCACCGACACCGTTTTTCAGATCGATCAAATACTTTACGGCCGCCAGGATATCATTGTTGCGGAGCACCGTAACGTCCGTCGGAACATCGAGTCTCAGCTTATAGTTCATCTTGGCCCGACCGACATCGGAAAGGTCGTAGGTCTCCGGCTCGAAGAACAAGCTGTTAAAAAACTTCTGCGCCGTCTCCGGGGTAGGAGGGTTACTGGGGCGGAGTCTTCGGTAGATCTCGATGATAGCGTCCTCGGCCGACTCGGTACGGTCGATCAGCAGCGTATCACGGATGGAGGCGTTGCTTCTGTCCTCGTCGATATAGATGAATTTCAACTCCTTGACGCCCTTCTGGCGCACCATCTCCAGACCGTCCAACGTGAGCTCTTCATTGCAGCGCAGGACCATCTCGCCGGTCTTGGGATCGGGAACATCGGAGGAGAGGACTTTGCCGATGATGTCGACATCGCCGATGCGGATCTTCTTAATCTTCAGATCCACCATCTTCTTCAGCATCACCTTGGTGATCTTTCGGCCCTTCTTGACAACCACGTCGCCCGATTTGGCTTCTCTGATATCTTCAGGTGCCTTCTCACCGATGAGCGAATCGCCCACGGCCATGTACAAACCACTGCTTTCGATGAAGACCTTTTGGACGCCGTAGAAATAATTGAGCAGGTCTTCGGTCGGGTTACCCATGGCCTTGAGAAGGATCGTCACCGGCATCTTTCTGCGCCTGTCGATACGGACGTAGAGGAGATCCTTGGAGTCAAACTCCAGGTCGAGCCAGGAACCCCTGATCGGGATCACGCGGGCCGAGTAGATCAGCTTGCCGCTGGCAAGGGTCTTCCCGCGATCGTGATCAAAGAATATACCGGGGGAGCGGTGCAGTTGGCTGACGATGACGCGCTCGGTCCCGTTCACGATGAACGTGCCGTTCTCCGTCATGAGCGGTATCTCGCCGAAGTAGATCTCCTGCTCCTTGATATCCCTGATCGCCTTATGCTCGGAGCCGCGTTCGACGTCGAAAACGACGAGTCTCGCGACGATCTTCAGAGGAGCCGCATACGTCATGCCCTTCTGGATACACTCCTTGACGTCGTATCTGACCTCACCGATCTTGTAGCTGACGAATTCCAGGGAGCACTTACCGCTGAAATCCGAAATCGGGAATACACTGTTAAAGGCCCCTTGTATCCCGTAATTGCCCCTCCTGGCGGCGTCGGTATCCTGCTGGAGGAACTTCTCGTAGGATTTGGTCTGGATATCGATCAGATCGGGGATATCCAGCACCTGTCTAATTCGGCCGAAATTTTTCCTTAACTCGCCCATGGTATCCTTATTTTAAAATGTTATTTAAATGCTAAATCCTAAGCCTCAAAACTCAACCAAGATTAATAAAGATGACTTTGAAACATCCCTTCATAATTCTGGTTTATCTGAAAACTTAGGATTTATCGTTTTCCTATCCCCACGGCGGGGACCAATCCGCAATAACTATTTGATCTCGACGGCTCCGCCCACTTCCTCGATCTTCTTCTTGATCTCGGCGGCCTCATCCTTGGAAACAGCTTCCTTGATGGGCTTGGGCACACCTTCCACCAGATCCTTTGCCTCTTTGAGGCCCAGACCCGTGATCGCCCGGACAACCTTGATAACCTGGATCTTCTCCGCACCGAACCCGGTCAGGATGGCGTCGAATTCCGTCTTCTCTTCGACGGGGGCGGCAGCGGCAGCGGGTCCGGCTACGGCGACGGCTACGGGGGCGGCGGCGGAGACACCGAATTTCGCCTCAAGCTCTTTCACCAACTCGGACAACTCCAGAACGGTCATCTTCTCAAGAAATTGTACTACATCTTCTTTAGTGATATCAGCCATTTTTTATATCCTTTCCTGTCTTATAAATTAATTTTCCGATTCTTTTTTCACCCGATAGGCATCCAGCACCTGCACCAAGCCCCTGGGAACAGCGCTGAGCACAGTAACCAGCGAGGTCTGCGCCGCAACCATCACTGATAACAGTTGTCCCAATAGGACCTCCCGGCTCGGCAGGTCCGCCAGCATGCCAAGTTGCGCCTTGGTCACCGGTTTGCCGTCCAACATCCCGGAACGGATGTCGAGTTGCTCATTTTTCTTGGCGAACTCAATGAGCACCTTCGTGGGCGCGACAATATCGCCTCTGTTGATGGCGATGGCCGTCGGCCCTTTGAACTGGCTTTCGATAGCGGCCAGATCCGTGTCCTTAGAGGCAATCCTCAAAAGGGTGTTCTTGGCCACTATGAACTCGGTACCGCTCTGGCGCAGGGCATTGCGTAGCGTTGTCATCCTGTCCACATCCAAACCGGCATAGTGGGTGAGGACGGCCAATTTGAAGTCCTTCAGCTTCTCATGAAGCTCGGCTACTATCTGCTCCTTAGCTCTCCGATCCAATCCCTAACCTCCTTTCACCTCTGACTTAACTTACCTTTTCTTGTTACGGCATACGGATAAGTCGGAGAACCGAGCATCGTACAGGAAATGACGTGACAAAAATGGCTAAAATGTTGCATTAAGCTACTCTCGTCTCGGCAGGCCGAATCATCGATTAAACCCTGTACCTGCTGTCTCAGACTTATATATCCTCTAAACGTTCTTGATTTCCAACGGGTCGACCTTTACCCCGGGGCCCATTGTACTGGACAGACCAATTGTCTTCATGTAGGTCCCTTTGCTGGAAGCGGGCTTCAGCTTGACAATCGCTTCCACCAGGGCCATGACGTTCTCATGGAGCTTCTCCACCCCGAAGGATACCTTGCCTACGGGACTGTGGACAATGCCGGCCTTTTCAACGCGGAACTCAACGCGACCCGCCTTAAGCTCATTCACGGCCTTGCCGACCTCGAAAGTCACCGTTCCCACCTTGGGGTTGGGCATCAGCCCGCGAGGGCCCAGTATCTTTCCCAGTTTGCCAACGCTTCCCATCATATCGGGAGTGGCAATAACCCGGTCGAACTCGAGCCAACCGCCTTTGATTTTCTCGACGATATCGTCGGACCCGACAACATCGGCTCCGGCATCAAGAGCCTCTTTTTCTTTTTCACCCTTGGCGAAAACAAGCACGCGAACCGCCTTTCCCAAGCCGTTGGGGAGCACCACCGATCCGCGCACCATCTGATCGGCGTGAGCAGGATT
>JAQULV010000083.1 GCA_028718405.1 Smithellaceae bacterium | reverse complement strand
ATGACGCCCTTGGGGTTGCCCGTCGTACCCGAGGTGTAGATCAGCGTGGCCAGCTCTTTCGTATCAATGGCGTTGATTCTTCTGGCCATCTCATCCCAATTGGCGGCGGCAGCTCCCCGCTTGTACGCTTCCTTCAACGTGATAACTTTCTTGTCGGCGGGCGTCTGTACATCGTCCAGAACGATGATCTCTTCGAGATTCGGAAGCTTGCCCCAGACGCTGATGATATCGTTCATGTGCTGTTTGGTATCGACAATGATCATCTTGGAGTCGGAGTTGTCGATCACGTAGCGTGCTTCTTCGGGAGAATTGGTGGCGTAGATCGGGGCATCAGCGGCGCCGGCAGAGAGGATCGCGAGATCCGACACCCACCATTCGTAACGGTTGGCAGAAAAGAGCGCCACCTTGTCGCCTTTGCCCACACCCTTGGAGATCAGATAGTAGCAAAGGTCCTTGACCATCTTGTTCATCTCACTCCAAGAGATATCTACGTAGGCCCCCCCATCCTTCTTATATGCCACGCAGGCCTTATCACCATACTTCTCTACCCGATTCTGAAACACTGCGGCCATCGACTTCTCTTCGAACATGTCTTAAACCCTCCTTGCTTCTTGAATTGTAGAAATGGTATTTTGATGCTAGGTTCCTATATGACAATAAGGAGAACTTAGCAATAATTTTTTGACCGGTGAATCAAAACTGCAACTTGCTGTATTATCGAATAATTAAGGAAGGCGGCGGCCTCTGCGGTTCCGCGCCTGTGAGGCACAGATGAGCACAGAATTGCTTGGATCCCTGCAGCTTCATTTGCAGAATGTCTCGCTGTGGACCTACGCTCTAGCCTACCTGGGAGGGATTCTGGTCAGCTTCACCCCCTGCGTCTATCCCGTGGCGCCGATCACCATCGCCTACATCGGTGCCCGCAGCCAGGGCGGAAAGATGAGAGGATTTCTGTTGTCCCTCAGCTATGTAGCGGGAATGGCCGTAACCTATACGGCGCTCGGCGGTATCGCGGCCTTGTCGGGCAGCCTCTTCGGTCAGATACAGTCCAGCCCCTGGACCTACTTCGTCGTGGCCAATATCTTCATCCTCATGGGCCTCGCCCTTCTGGACGTTCTTGCTCTCCCCGCCTACACGCCCCGCTTTGTCGCCCGGCTGCAGCCGGCGGGTAGACCGGGTGGGGCGGGCGGAAGTTTTATCGTTGGCGTTACCTCCGGTCTCATCATGGGACCCTGCACGACACCGATCCTGGCCGTTCTGCTTTCCTACGTCGCGGGAAGACAGAACACCTTCTTCGGGATGAGCCTGCTTTTCATCTTTTCTTTAGGGATGGGAACGCTGCTGATACTTTTGGGAACCTTTGCGGGAATGCTCGCCAACCTGCCCCGCTCGGGGGCCTGGATGGTAAGGATCAGCCACTTGGCCGGCTGGATCCTTTTGGCCATGGGGGAATACCTGCTCATCAAGGCCGGCATGCTTTGGATATAGGAATAATCGACGATGAAAAGAATGTGGATACTGGTCCTCGTCTTACTGATGCTTATCGGCGTCGAGCCGACGCTGCACGCCTTTCCCAACATCTTCGGTGACCTGGCCAAAAAGGCGGGCACCAAGGCTCCGGACTTTGCCCTCAAGGATCTCAGCGGGAAGATATTCCGTCTTTCCGATTATAAAGGCAAGCCCGTGCTTATTATCTTCACGACCACCTGGTGCGACTATTGCCGGGAGGAGCTACCCTACTATAAGGAGATCCACGCGCGTTATGCCTCACAGGGTCTGGAGGTAATCAACATCGATATCCAGGAGTCGTGGCTCCGCGTCGTGCGCTACTCGGCACGCTACCAGCTTCCCTACAGGATCCTCCTCGATCCGGACGGCGGCGTTGCCGAAGATTACGATATTCCGGGGGTGCCGACGGCGGTGCTTATCGACAAGAACGGCAAGATACTTTGCGAACCCTGCCTCGCCCTGGATGGCTACTTAAGGATTATGTTCAAGAAATCCTAATCTTACCTGCCGAATCTCCCCAGGAGTGTCGCCTCGTCAAGGATGTGCCCTTCCATAACCCGCAGGAGCTCCGCCTTTGTGGCGCCTTTTTTCAAATCCGTAAACTTGTTCAATGCGAACAGCCGGAAATAGTAGCGGTGTTCGCCCGCGGGAGGACAGGCGGGAAAATAGCCGCTGCCGTGCGCATCGTTTCTTCCCTGCTTGGCACCGGGCGGGAGCTGTGACGGCGCTTTGATCCCCTGGCGCAACGAAGTGATGGAAGCGGGGATCTCGTAGACCAACCAATGGATATAGGTCCCCGCAGGTGCATCAGGATCCTCGCAGATCAGGGCGAGGGACCTCGTGCCCACCGGCGCGCCCCGCCAGACAAGCGGCGGCGAGATGCCCGCTCCCCGGCACGTGAATTCCGCGGGCAACTGCTCGCCGTTGGCGAAGGCGGGACTCGCCATAACCAGCGTCCCACCGGCAGCGGGCCTGCCTCCCCCAAAACCAACCATCAGAAAGACGACGACGGCACATAGAATCGTTATATCCCTGGTCTTCTTCATCCTATTCCCCTTTCTCGTCCCGACGTTTGGCGCAACGGCAAACACCGCTTCCGGTTTCGATTTTTACGTAAAGCCGTACCGCTGTCAATCAGTCATTTGACCGCGCCGCGGCTTCAATAAAACAAATTGACCCTCCCCTTTTTCTGGTGTAGTTTCCCGGCAATGCTCCTCACGGTTCTCGGTGCTTGCACCCTGATAAAGATTAGCAGAAAAAAACAAGAAGGAGAAAATACTATGGACCAGGGAGAGCAGAAAATTACCGATGTCAAGGTTGATAAGGACAACCTTTACCGCGAAGAGATCTTCACCGATTTCCATGTCGCCGCCTTCAGAAAACTGACGCCCATCAAGATCGACGGCTCGGACGACCCCAGCCGTAAGGTCCTCTTCGTGGCACAGACGCAGCTCATGTCGCCCCAGGGACCCGTGCCGATCCATTGCCCCATCGAGGCGGAGACGTTGTCCGAAGCCGTCGAAAAATTCCCCGCGGCGGTAGACAACGCGGTGCGAGAGATGATCGAAGAGGCCAAGGCGTTGGAGAGGGAAGAAGCCTCGCGGATCGTTATCCCAAAGTAGAGAACCCTAATCAGGGGGAGGCGATTTCCTGCTCGACACGCCGCGTCAGCTTGTCATCCGGCGAAGTGCTGGAGAGCCTGTTCACCTCTTCCTTGAGTTTGGTCGATTGCAGACGCACCTTCACGTAGGAGTTGTCAATCGACTTCGCCAGGAGATAGGCCCGGTAGGCTTCGTGATACCTTTGCTGGCGGTAAAGCGAGACCGCCAAGTTGTAGGCGGCCTTCGCGTTGCCGGGATCGCAGCGCAGGGCATGCCGGAAAGCCTCCTCGCCTTTACCGTAGGCGGCGGTCTCCAGATAGACGACGCCGAGATTGTTGTAGGCCACGGAATACCGGTCATCGCGGGCTATGGCCTGTCTGTAGGCGACGATGGCCTCGGGAAGCCGCCGGAGGCGGTAGTAGGCGAAACCCAGCGTATTCAGATAACGGGCATTGCCCGGATCAGTCTTCAGAAGGCCTTGGCATCTGGCGACTTCCTGCTCCCAGTCTTGGAACGAAGGGACATCCAGGGATGCCCCTCCGCTTCCGGACAGAACAAGAATTATGGCGGCCGCAGTCGCTGCTAAGATTCTCCCCCTAATGGGTGATCCATATAACAAAGCCCCGTGCAAATAAAGAGGATTGTGAAGTGCCCGAATGGCAAGACATAAACGAGAGACCGGTTGTTGTTTATCCCTGCCGATGGCTCTACAAGATCATCGGCTCGGATCGGGAAGAGATGATGCGGGCCGTAAAAGCGACCCTAAGCGATAGGCCGCACCAGGTGAGTCTTTCCCGCCACAGCAGCACCGGGCGCTACGTTTGTTTGAATGTGGAAATTTCCGTGTCCAGCGACGACGAGAGACTTACTATCTATGACGGGCTGAGAAATAATCCTGCCATCAAAATCGTCCTTTAGCCTGCGATCATTTGCATCACAAATCACTGTACGTCCGTGGCGCGGTGCTTGATGTAGCGCATGAAGAACACGAGCGGCAGCGTGATGAGCGTCATTACCATCAGGAAATAGAAGACGTCGTTGAAAGACATCATGTAGGCCTCCCTCAGAAGCCGGCTGTATATCATCCCCGCCGCCCCTTGCTGCGCCGTACCCGGGGCCAGACCCTGCAAGTGCAGCGCCTGAGAGAGTTGCTGCAGACCGTTCTGGTAGCTCAAATCAAAAGGCGTCAGATGCTCAACCAACCGGGATTGGTGAAACTGGGAACGCCGGGTGAGCATCGTCGCGACGATGGCCACTCCGAAACTCCCGCCCAGATTACGCACGAGGTTGAAGATGGAGGTGGCATTACCCATCTCCTCCTTGGGGATACCCGAGAGCGTCAAGGTGGTAAGGGGAATAAAGACACAGCCCATGCCGATCCCCATAAAAACCCGAGGCCACAGGATAGAGGAAAAATCTGCGTCCAGGCTGAAACCCGACATGAGCCAGGCCGCATAGGCGGAGATCAGGACGCCGGCCAAGATAATCGCCTTAGGATTGTAGCGCGAGACTAATCTCCCCACAATAGGCATGGTGAGAAGCGTGGCCATGCCGCCCGGCCCCAGTACCAGACCCGAGAGGGTTGCCGTGTAGCCCATCAGACTTTGCAGAAAGATCGGAAGCAGCACAAGGCTTCCGAACAGATTGATCAGAACGAAGAAGAGGACAACGTTCCCCAGGCTGAAAGAGGGATTCTTGAAGCCTCGCAGGTTCACGATGGGATGATCGGCAAAGAGCTCCACGATGACAAACAAAGCCAGACAGATCACGGCCGCGACCGTCATCCAGGTGATGTATTCCGAAGAGAACCAATCTTCCCTCTGCCCCCGATCCAGCACCATCTGCAGGCATCCCACCCCGAAGGCCAAAAGTACAAGACCGGCATAGTCGATCTTCATCTTAATCCGCTGCATGTAGGGTGGGTCCATGATGAAGATCAGCGTGAGCACGATCGAGATCAATCCGATGGGCACATTCACATAAAAGATCCAGTGCCAGGAAAGGTTGTCGGTAATCCAGCCCCCCAGAAGAGGGCCGATGATGGGCCCGAACATGATACCCACGCCGAAGATGGCCATCGCCATCCCGTGCTGATAGGGGGGAAAGGTCTCCAGAAGGATCGATTGGGATATCGGCTGCAGGGCTCCTCCGGCGAAGCCCTGCAGGACGCGGAACGCCACGAGGCTCTGGATGTTCCAGGCGAACCCGCAAAGCAGGGAGCTTACCGTAAACAGACCCACCGAAAAGATGAGGTAGCGCTTTCTGCCGATCAACCGAGAGAGCCACCCCGTCATGGGGATGATGATGGCGTTGGCGGCGAGATAGGAGGTGATGGACCAAGTGGCCTCGTCGATCCCGGCGGAGAGACTGCCGCGGATGTGGTCCAGGGCAACGTTCACCACGGAGGTGTCGATGATCACCATGAGGGTGGGGAACATGACCGTAAAGGCCACGAGCCACTTGTTTGTCCTGTCGGCCATCGTTCTATGGATTTGCTAAAATGGTGGGCTGCACGGACATCCCTACCCTGAGCAGATGTCCCGGATCGGCTCCTTTTTCAAGCACGATCTTTACCGGGATACGCTGCACGACCTTGACGTAATTACCGGTGGCGTTTTCCGGCGGAAAGAGGGAGAAGGCGGAACCGGTTCCGGCCATGATGCTGTCGACCTTACCGGTGAAGACGCGTCCCGAATAAGTGTCAACACGAATCTGCGCCTCCTGGCCCGGACGCACCCGTTCCAGCTCCGTTTCTTTGTAGTTCGCGACAACCCAGACATCTCCCAACGGCACAACGGCCAGAAGGGGCTGGCCGGCCTGGATCTGATTTCCCACCTCCACCGTCTTCTTGGTAACATAGCCGTCCGCCGGGGCATAGATCTTCGTATAACCGACCTTTAAGACCTCGCCCACCATGGCCTGCTGGCGTTGACTCACCAGTTCTCCGTGCGCCTTGGCGGCCGCTGCCGATTGGGAAATGACCCCCTGTTGCGTTTCGATCGCCGCCTGGGCCTGGCGAAGCTGGTCGCGGGCTACGTCCACCTGGGCCTTGGCGATGTCGCGGGTCGTTCTCATCCTCTCATATTGCTGCTCGGGAATGATCTGTTTGGCGAAGAGACGCTCCGCCCTCGTCAAGTCCGATTCGGCCTGCCTCAGATTTGCTTCTTGAAGTTGGAGCGTGGCTTTGGCCGACTCCAGACGGTACTGCGTCTCGGCCAGTTGCTTCTTCGCGACATCAATCCGTTGCGCGGCCTCTGCCAGACGGGCAGTCTCTGCATTGACAGCGTCTCGGCTGGCCTGCAGAGAGACGTCGTAA